>CANGFK010000113.1 GCA_947452925.1 Chitinophagaceae bacterium
ACCCAGTTTCTAAAAGCGTACTACTCCAATGACAGCGTCACGATGCTTGGTGCGCAAGATTCCTTCAGACTGAGCTCTTTTGCAACTGCCAATTGTTTAGTATGTTTGGGCGAAGACGAAATTGAATATAAAGAAGGAGATAGGGTGGAGGTGCATGTTTTTAACTGAGTTGTAGGAATAAGTAGTAGGTAATAAGTTAGCAACTGCAACCTCTTACCTACAACTTATAACTTATAACTTATAACTCAAAGTCTTATGGCTCAAAATTATATGTTTGTTTTTTACGGCATACTCTTGTTGGTGGCTTTTTTGTATGCTTCTGTCGGGCATGGTGGTGCAAGTGGCTATCTTGCTTTGATGGCCATATTCAGCGTTGCACCCAACGTGATGAAACCAACAGCACTATTACTGAATCTTTTTGTTTCAGCTACGTCCTTCATCCAGTTTTACAGAGCCAATCATTTCAAATGGAAAATCTTTCTGCCTTTCGCGCTAGCGTCTATCCCAATGGCGTTTATTGGAGGATTGGTAGTAGTAGACGGAACTATTTACAAGAAGATGCTTGGGATCTTTTTGTTAGTTGCGGCTATACGGTTTTTCATTTTCCCCAACTTCAAAGTTTCTGAGATAAGGAAGTCAAACATTGCTTTGTCTTTATTGATAGGTGGCGTAATTGGACTGCTATCTGGTATGATTGGTATTGGTGGAGGCATCATTCTATCGCCTGTATTGTTACTGCTAAAATGGACAGATCAAAAACAAACTGCTGCCATCAGTGCGGCATTCATATTTGTCAATTCAGTTGCAGGTCTTGCTGGTCAATTGACAAAAGGGATACACTTTAGTGCCGATATGTTTTCGTATGTAGCTATTGCCTTTGCTGGTGGATTGATGGGCGCTTATTTCGGTGCACATCGATTCAAGCAAACCATATTAAAGAATGTATTGGCTATCGTTCTGATGATGGCTGCTTATAAACTAATACTTCCTCACGCATAATTTTTTTAAATGAAACTTATATTCACTTTTCTAATTCTATTACTTGGTTGTCTCGCTTCTGCTCAAAAGAACATTGAACGCTCTACGCATTTCTTGATTGAGGGGCGGGTGAAGGATACAGCTACTTTTTACAATAGTGAATGTGTCAATTATACCTCAAAGTCGATTGATAGTGTTGTTATTTTAAATCATCTGATGCAACGAAGGCATACTATTAAAAATATCAAAGGGATTTTACTTAAAGATGTTTTGAGCAAGAAGATATTGTTTGATGCGGAAAATCCGAAGGCACTTAGCGAATATTTTATTGAGTGTGTTGCAACAGATAACTATAAAGTTGTTTTCTCCTGGAACGAATTGTTCAATACAGATACAGGAAATAATGTATTGATTATTACCGAGGAAGAGGGTAGAAGTTTAATTGGAAAAGAGGGCGACCTCGTAATTATTACCCCAACTGACTTTGCTACAGGCAGGCGATATGTAAAAGGATTAAAGAAAGTATTAATTAAACGAGTTGATTAGCATTTCTTTTAAAATGAATAGTATGGCAATAGAAATCAAGGCTTTTGGGTTGTTGGCAGATATCACTGGTTCAGATTTTAGTGTGATTGAACAGAGAGATACCGATTCATTAAGGCAACTTCTGGCTGAGAGATATCCTGCGCTAAGTACAATCCATTATGCCATTGCCATTGATAAAAAGATTGTTTCAGGCAATACATTAATAAATGAAACTTCATCAGTGGCATTACTTCCACCTTTTTCTGGAGGATAGGATTTACTTTGCCCCTTTAGGGGTTGGGGTTCATTTTTTTCATTCAAATCATTTAATCATCAATTTAAGCAGCAACGATAAACAACGATACAACCGTCAGATTACCCTCCAAAACTTTGGCGAATCTGCACAGCAAAAGCTATTGCTAGCCAAGGTGCTGGTAATAGGGGCTGGAGGATTGGGGTGTCCTGCCTTGCAATACTTGGCTGCGGCAGGCGTCGGGACTATCGGTATTGTGGATGATGACACAGTTTCCCTTTCCAACCTTCATCGACAGATTTTATATAGTACCAATGATATTGGCTTGCCCAAAGCCCAACGTGCTTCTGAAGTATTAAAGCTACTAAATCCAGATATAATCATTAAATCATTCCCTTATCGACTAATCAATACCAATGCGTTTGAACTGATACGGAACTATGATATAATAATTGATGGTACCGATAACTTTGCTTCGCGATACCTCATAAATGATGCTTGTGTCTTACTAAAAAAGCCGCTTATCTATGGAAGCATCTATCAGTTTGAAGGTCAAGTTGCGGTGTTTAATGTGCAAGATGAAAACAATAGCCCATCTGCAAACTATCGCGATTTATTTCCGCAGCAGCCCAACGAAAGTGAAGTGCTTAACTGTAGTGAGGCTGGTGTTATTGGCGTTCTGCCTGGCATCATCGGTACAATGATGGCCAATGAATGCATCAAATTGATTACGGGTATTGGCAACTTTTTAATCAACAAACTACTTATTTACAATACACTTACCAATCAGATTTTCGAGATGGATATAACCCCTAAAGAAGAAACATTACATTTGATTCCTGCTAATGAAGCTGCTTTTAGGTCAACCGAATATTCCTTTTCTTGCGAATCAGCGCATTCATTTGAAGATGTAGGAATAACGGATTTTCTTAAACTGATGAAAGAAGAAGATACTGTTGTGGTTGATGTTCGGGAGGTGGGGGAGAAGCCCGTTATTACTTCTTTTGAACACATCAATATTCCTATGAGTAAATTGAAAACGCTGAAACTGGATATCCCTCAGAAAAATATTCTGGTCTTTTGCCATGCAGGTGTAAGAAGTGTAGATGCGGCCTTGTTTTTATCCAATGGAAATAACAAAGTATATAACCTGAAGGGGGGGATTGTAAGATATAATATTCAATAAATGACAGAGAAGAAACACAAGCAAATTTTTGTGCAAGGGGCAATAAGTAGTGCCTTTATTGCAGATAGTATTCAGAAACATAGCACCAAAACAAACATTGGGGCGCATAGTATTTTTCTGGGACAAGTGCGTAGCGATAGTATTAATGATAGAAAGGTGGTTGCAATAGACTACACCACCTATGAGGAAATGGCTTTGGAAAAGATGCACGAACTAAGGGAAGGCATCTTTGCTAAATATCCACTCACCTGCATGCACATCTACCACAGTTTGGGAACAATTGCTGCGGGGGAACTCTGTTTGTTTGTTTTCACATCTTCCATCCATAGAAAAGAGGCTATAGATGCTTGTGAAGAAGTGGTGGAACTGATTAAGAAAGAATTACCCGTATGGGGAAAAGAAATCTTTGAAGATGAGTCCTATCAATGGAAAGAAAACAAATAATAATGTTTAACCACAAAGTACACAATGGTTTTCACAAGGAACAAAAGGTTTAAGTAAAGACTAGAGAAAAAGTGAAATCTTAGTGTCCCTTGTGCTAGTACCCTGTGTTCCTTGTGGTTAAGTTTTTAAATAAACAATAATGAATAACATCACACATAAAGTAAGCAGCCTGCGCAAGGCGATTGCAACAGCCACAGTAACTGTCTCTAAACAAGAAACCATCGATGCCATCAACAATAAGATGGTGCCTAAAGGCGATGTATTTGAGTTCTCGAGGGCTGCGGGTTTATTGGCCGTCAAGAAGACAAGCGATGTGATACCCGATTGCCATCCATTACCCATTGAGTTTGCTTCTATCAAACACTCAATAGAAGGATTAGCAATAACTATTTCTGTAGAAGTACACACCATCTACAAAACGGGTGTTGAGGTAGAAGCAATGCATGGTGCTAGTGTGACGGCTTTGACGATGTATGATATGCTGAAACCGATTGACAAAGCAGTAGAAATTTCTAGCATCAAGTTATTGAACAAGAAAGGAGGTAAGTCCGACTTTAGAGATAGAACAATCCAAACCATCCGTTGCGCAGTAATTGTTTGCTCGGATAGTATTTCCGAAGGAAGTAAACAAGATGCCGCAGGAAAAGCAATCATAGAGAAGTTGCAAGAGTTTAAGATAGAAACTGCACTGTATACTGTTATACCAGACGAATTTGAGACTATTCAGACTAAAGTAAAAGAACTAGCTACGGATGGCTATCACCTTGTTTTGTTTTGTGGTGGCACTGGACTTTCGCCACGCGACGTTACGCCTGATGCTATCTCCCCATTGTTAGATAGATCCATTCCGGGAGTGATGGAGGCCGCCCGCAACTATGGTCAGGAACGTACGCCTTATGCAATGTTGTCTCGTGGGGTTGCTGGGTTTGTGGGCAGTACTTTAATCCTTACTTTACCAGGTTCTACCCGTGGTGCTGTCGAAACCATGGATGCGTTGTTCCCTTATATACTCCACGTCTTTCGTGTAGCAGAAGGTGCAAGACATGATGGATAACCACTGAATTAAGCAAGGGATTTAGCCCTGTAAGTACATAAGAAATGATTTTGTCTGTAATGTTTCTATGCAGTTGCAAAAGGATTTACAAATTTGTGTCGTCTAATAAATCTTAAAACTTTATTTTCGCCGCGTGATTACAAAACAAGTTATAGCATCAATTTTCTTACTAGCTTTTGCAATGCAGATGTTTAGTAAGGCAGTTATTGTTTGTAGCTTCTATGCAAATCAAGACTACATAGCCAAGAACCTTTGCGAAAACAGAACTAAACCCAAAAGTTGTTGCGCGGGTAAATGTCAGCTCCGAAAGAAACTAAATAAAGATACTAATGAAGACAAGCAAAGCAACGAGCGGAAGTCTAGCAAAGAATCCGAGGTGCTTTCTTCAAAGTCTTTCTTTCTAGATATTTCTATTACTGATTTCAAAGAACAATCTAATTCCTACGCTAGTTTCCTGGATGGGAATGCTATTGATAGATCCTATTCTATTTTCCATCCCCCCGGAGTCTAGTAACCTTATTTTTTAAGTTTAAGTTTAGGTTTTAAGTTAAGAGTCGTAAGTCATTCGCTATTCTTCTGCACGTGATGCATTATCGACTCAATACTTTGCCTACCTTCTTTTTATCAATTTCTACGTCTTGATGGATACAGGAATTTCGAATAAAGAGCCGTAGGTGAGATACTTATTACTTAGTACTTATTACTTACAACTTTTGATTAATCATTAAACATTTAAAGGGTATGGAACACCAACAAGATTGGTATGATCCAGCTGTAATCAAACGTGTGCGTCTAAGTATCACATTCATTTTGGTGGTGATAGTTTCTCTCATATTCGTGCTTAATTACACGGGATTAATAAAGCTTCATAACAACTTATTCAATTAAACTAATTTTTAAAATAATTTATGAAACGTATATTCTTATCATTTATAACAGCTTCTTTGTTTTTTGTTTCTTGCAAAAAAGATAGCACATCTTCCTATAATAATACTGTAAAAGCAGAATTGTCTGTTGAGTTCGACAATGTTGCAGGTTCTCAGGATCTTCAATTAAATACAGGCAAATACATTACCGCTAGTGGCGACACCATTTCTAGCATTACTAAACTGAAATATTTTGTAAGTAATTTCTCTTTTACAAACGTTGATGGTTCTGTTTATACCGTTCCACAAGATAGTAGCTACCATTTGGTGGTCGAAGGAGATTCTAGTACTTATGAACCATCTTTTGATGTTCCAGAAGGAGAGTATAAGTCTGTAACTTTTACATTGGGCGTGGATAGTGCTCGCAATACTATGGATGCCAGCAAACGTACTGGTGACCTTGATGTTACCGGTGTTGCTGCCGATATGTATTGGACTTGGAATAGTGGTTACATATTCTATAAACTAGAGGGTACTTCACCACAAGTTCCATCAATGGGCGGCATGGGAGGTAATAGTTTCTATTATCACATTGGGTTGTTTGGTGGAAAAACAACGCCAACAATCAACAATATCAAAAAAATTACTTTGGACTTAACGGCAAGGGGTACACCTAAAGTAAAGGCTGGTAAGGAAACAAATATCCATTTAATGGTTGATGTGTTAAAGATGTTCTCTGGAACCAACACCATTAGCATTGCCGCACATTCAATGGTGATGACGGATGCTTATAGTGCAAATATTGCTGCCAACTTTACAAGCGGTATGTTCCGACACGACCATACAGAGAACTAAGCTGTATGAAACGCAATACTATCATAGCAATCATATTCTTTCTTGCAGGCGTTTATGCCTGTAAGAAAGAACTTGCTGCTCCATTTATTGGCTTTCAGCAACCTTCAAACTTTCCTGCACCTTCGTATCATTTTGAAACGAATACGGTAACACAAGCTGGTTTTGAATTGGGCAGAAAGTTGTTTTACGACCCAATTTTATCGCATAACAATACCATTAGTTGCGGTAGTTGTCATATTCAAACGTCTGCTTTTGTACATCCTGGGCATAGTGTCAGTCATGGCATTTACGATAGATTAGGTAAACGCAATAGTCCGCCAATCATGAACTTAGCATGGAGTACTTCTTTTATGTGGGATGGAGGCATTTTCGATTTGGATCTACAACCGCTTGCACCCATTGCAAATCATGTGGAGATGGATGATACTATTGGCAATGTATTGGCAAAGCTGAAGAAGACTACAACTTATCCTGCTCTGTTCCAAAAGGCTTTTGGCTCGCCAGAAATAACAGGCACTAAGTTTTTAAAGGCAATTGCGCAGTTTATGGCAATGTGTGTAAGCAGTCATTCCAAGTATGATAGTGTGATGCGTAATGAAGGGGCTACATTTTCTGCAACCGAGCAAGCAGGCTATGTTTTATTTCAGCAGAAATGTGTTGGCTGTCATAAAGAACCTTTGTTTACTGACTATTCTTTTAGGAATAATGGATTGCCAGCTAGTGGATTGAATGATGAAGGACGCTATTTGGTTACGCTCGATAGTGCAGATAGGTATAAATTTAAAGTACCCAGCCTTCGTAATATAGCCTACACCGAACCTTATATGCACGATGGCAGATACTTTGATTTGGAGGGGGTGCTTGAGTTTTACAATAGTGGTGTGC
The DNA here is from genome assembly GCA_947452925.1 of Chitinophagaceae bacterium. Lineage (GTDB taxonomy): Bacteria > Bacteroidota > Bacteroidia > Chitinophagales > Chitinophagaceae > Parasediminibacterium. The sequence continues at coordinate 7,047 of CANGFK010000113.1, forward strand.
GGAATACGCCAAACCTGGATCCATTGCTACAACAAAATGGAAGGTTAGGGATTTCTTTATCGGCTGATGATAAAACAAAGCTCTTATCCTTTTTAAAGACGCTTAGTGATAGAAGCTTTTTATTGGACAAACGTTTCTCAGAACAGTAAATAATATAACTATCCGAAGTGCTAATCCTTTCGGATAGTTTTTAAACAAATTAAGAATGAAAAGAAGTGTCATAATATTGATAATACTTGCAATCTGCATAAACAAAACAAAGGCTTGCGACATTTGTGGTTGCGGTGTGAGTAGCTACTATAATGGTATTCTGCCTGATTTTAAAAAGAAGATAATGGGCTTTCGTTATCGCTTCAACTCCCTGAAAACGCATGTGGGTGTTGGTGGAATAGAAAGCTATTTAACCACTACGGAAAGTTACCGCTCCGCAGAATTATGGGGAGGTTGGAATATTGGCAAACATTTCAGAGTAATGACTTCCATTCCCTACAGCTTCAACGAGCGCGTAAATCAAGATGCTGTTACTAAAAAACAAGGCATCGGTGATATTGCCTTTGCAGGATATTTTCAAGTATTCAAACAAGATAAAACTGTTTTTCATTCCAGACGCTTACTACAATCCCTTTGGATTGGTGGGGGAATTAAACTACCAACAGGAGAATACAATCCTGCGGAGAAACAAGGCAGTGCTCAGAACACCAATTTGTTTCAGTTGGGGACAGGAAGCCTGGATTATATGACTAATGCCATGTACGATTTTCGTTTGCAAGATGCGGGCATCAACATAAATGCCAGCTATAAAATGAATGGCACAAATAGTCACAGCTATCGTTACGGAAATAAATTAAGTGCTACAGCGCAGGTTTATTATAAGTTTCGTCCCCTGCACAATCTTTCTTTAGCTCCTAATCTCGGTATTGTTTATGAGAAAGCCGAAGAAGATTTCAACAATGGATTTTATGTAGATATATCTGGAGGCAAAGTAGTTCTAGGAACTATCGGCCTAGAGGTCGCTTACAATAAACTAAGTGTAGGGGGTAGCTGGCAAACCCCAACTTCTCAGAACTTGGCCAATGGGTTTGTAAAGACAAATAACCGATTGATGCTACACATTTCTATGGCATTGTAAAGCAAAAAAGATGAAAAGAACAATACTTGTTTTATCTGTCATATCCTTTTTAACATGTTGTAAAAATAAGAAGCCCGAAGCAACAGCAAAACCCGCAATGGATACTACAGCAATCCCCAAGCAATACTTCTCACACATCAAATTCAGCAATACAAAAGACCCAGTTTGTGAAATGAAATTAAAGTTTGGTATTGCAGATTCTACCCTTTACAAAGGCAAACCAATCGCTTTTTGTAGTGATGGTTGCAAGACAGAATTCTTAAAGAATCCGAAAGGATATGTCATAAAATAATGATGGACAACAATCCGTCTTGTTGCTGTAAAACAAAAGAGGTCAAAAGCCCTCAGTCTCTCGACCTCCAACTTTCAACCCCTCTCTTTCCAAAGTATAACCTAATCACTTATAACTTATAACTTATAACTAACCACTAACCACTAACCACTAATCACTAACCACTAACCACTAATCACTAATCACTAACCACTAACCACTAACCACTAACCACTAATCACTAACCACTATATGGCTACCATCGCCACTGCTAATGCCCTTATCTTACCCAAAGCAAATTCCAAAATCATTGCCTGATCCTCAAAGCCAACCTTCTTACATGTCACATGATACTTGCCCGGCTTCATCCGCTCAATCAGCATTGCCCCCGATATATTTGTTGTACCACTCCTCGCTACTTCCACAATCGTCACCAGAACACCTTCCAACAATTCACCCGTTTCTGCATCACTACAAGTCGCTTTCAACCCAGTCGCATGAGTCCCCAACGACGACATCTCACGCGCCAGATGATACGCCTCCACCATCTCAGTGTCAGTATCTTCATATTCTGGCACCAGCAAATCATCAATCAGTTCAAGTGTGGCATCACA
>CANGFK010000114.1 GCA_947452925.1 Chitinophagaceae bacterium
AGTCCTTGGCTGTAAAAAAGAAATACAACTTTGAATTTAAAAAGATACTGGCATCTGATGAAAGAGCCAATAAGGTGTTCCTCGCAGACCGGGATTTCGCCAATTTTATAAAGAAAGAGCTACAAGAACGTCAACGGATGCGCACCTTACGCTTTGGGGATATTGACAAAAACAATAAACCTGCTACCCCCCAAACGGACTATTAACCCGTTAAAAAAAGGCTTTAGTCCGCTTTTAACAAAACCTTGTGGTGCTGTTCGGCACAGTTTTCGTTTACTCCTTATCTTTATTTTCTATTAATAAATAAATTAAAATTATGGAAGGCAGGAAATATCGCGTGTTATTGTGTGAAGATGATACCAATTTGGGAATGGTATTAAAGAATTATCTAGAGTTAAATGACTATGAAGTTGTGTTGGAACGAGATGGCAGATTAGGCTTTGCAGCGTTTCAGCGGGAGAAGTTCGACATTTGTTTGTTGGATGTGATGATGCCTCATGTAGATGGATTCACTCTTGCAAATGACATCAGAGATATTGACCCAGATGTGCCTTTGTTCTTTTTGAGTGCAAAAACGATGAAGGATGACATTATAAGTGGTTATAAACTGGGTGCAGATGATTACATTACCAAGCCATTTGATAGTGATGTGTTGTTGATGAAGATAAAAGCAATTTTAAAGCGTAATGAAGAAGAAACCCGCATCAGTGAAAATACTGAGTTTGATATGGGATCTTATCATTTCAATCCGAAGTTGAGGCAGCTAATCATCAATGGTAACATACAAGTACTTTCTCCAAAAGAAAATGATTTGTTGAAAATGCTTGCTGAACATAAAAATGATTTGTTATCTCGCGAAAAGGCTTTAAAACGGATTTGGGGAAGTGATACTTACTTTAATGGTCGTAGTATGGATGTTTACATTGCCAAACTTCGTAAATACCTGAAAGAAGATCCCAAGATTGAGATTGTCAATATTCATGGTAATGGATTTAGGTTAGTAGCTCCTTAATAAGTATAGTCGAATAAATAAAAGAGCCACTCTGTATAATATAGAGTGGCTCTTTTATTTATTACAAGTTAATCTTTATTTCCGACTATAGTTAGGTGCTTCTTTGGTAACGTCCACATCGTGTGCATGACTCTCTTTCATACCCGCATTTGTTATCTGTACAAATGTTGCCTTTTGAAGGTCTGCAATTGTTTTGGCACCACAATAGCCCATTCCCGCTCTTAGTCCACCTGCATATTGATACACTATTTCACTGAGGCTTCCTTTGTATGCAACCCTTCCTTCAATACCCTCCGGCACCAGCTTTTTAATGCCATCTTCCACATCCTGAAAATACCTGTCTCCACTTCCTTGTGACATTGCGCCAAGGCTTCCCATTCCTCTGTATTCTTTATATTTACGTGCTTCGAATATAATGGTTTCTCCCGGACTTTCCTCTACCCCAGCAAAAACGCTTCCCATCATTACCACATTAGCACCAGCTGCCAAGGCTTTCACCATATCACCTGTGTAGCGGATACCTCCATCTGCAATGACTGGCACGCCTGTAGATTTCAAAGCATTGGATGCTTCCATGATGGCTGTTAATTGTGGTACTCCTGCTCCTGCCACAATACGCGTTGTACAGATAGAGCCTGGGCCAATACCTACTTTTACTGCATCTGCACCCGCATCTGCCAATGCCTTTGCACCTGCACCTGTACCAACATTTCCAGCTATTATCTGTAGATTCTTAAACTCCTTGCGTAATGTTTTCAGTGCATCAATCACGCCTTTGCTGTGTCCGTGGGCGCTATCCAATGTTACTACATCTACGCCTACTTGTTGTAGTGCTGCTGCACGGTCTAGCATATCTTTGGTAATACCCAATGCTGCACCCACCAACAAACGACCGAAGCCGTCTTTAACTGCATTCGGGTTGTTATTTAATTGAAGAATGTCTCTGTAAGTAATTAACCCAATCAAATGCCCTTGTGCACTCACCACAGGTAGTTTCTCAATTTTATATTGTTGTAATATCTTTTCTGCTTTCTTAAGATCTGTACCATCGGGAGCAGTAATTAGGTTGGTGGAAGTCATTACCTCGCTCACTTTCTTGTGTTTATTGGCAATTTCGAAGCGCAAATCTCTGTTAGTAAGTATCCCTACCAGCAAATTACCTGCATCAACGATGGGGATACCGCCTATTTTGTTTTCACGCATCATGCGCAAGGCATCTCCCACTGTAGCATCTGCGTGTAGTGTAACAGGATCTATAATCATCCCGCTTTCGCTACGTTTTACTTTACGAACCTGTTCCGCTTGCTTTTCTATGGTCATATTCTTGTGAAGAATACCAATGCCACCTTCTCTTGCCAAAGCTATTGCCAGATTAGCTTCAGTAACAGTATCCATTGCTGCGGACAGAATGGGAACATTAACTACTATTTCTTTGGTAAGGTGCGACTTGATACTTACGTCGCGGGGAAGTACTTCGCTATAAGCGGGCATCAATAGTACGTCATCAAAGGTGAGACCTGTGCCGAATAGGCGTGAGTTGGAGGAATTGCTCTCTGGAGCAGAATTTATTATTGCCATAGGCAAAGGTATGTGTCTGGAATATTATGAACAACCATTTTCTTATTTTTAACGATGAATTAATGTGAATAATAACAACTTTTAAGGCCTCACCAAGTTCAAAATAAAGCTTTTGAGTGTATAATATAGATGCAAACTGCTGTGAATCGTATATATTCGTTCCTAATATAGCAACGCATCAATATGCCAACACTTTATATCATAGCGGGGTGCAATGGAGCAGGAAAAACTACTGCTGCCTATCATCTCTTGCCAGATGTATTTAAAGCAGTTGAGTTCGTGAATGCTGACGAAATAGCCCGTGGACTGTCGCCTTTAAATCCGGATGGTGTTGCTTTTCAGGCAGGACGAATTATGCTTGAGCGGTTGGATTATCTCGTAAAGCAAAAGGTGGATATCGCATTTTAAACGACTCTTTCGGGTCTGTCTTACATAAAGTTTATCAAGAGGGCAAGAGAAAGTGGATATGACCTTGTCTTCTTTTTTGTATGGCTCAATACTGTTGAGTTAGCAAAAGTAAGAGTGGCTACCAGGGTTGCAAAAGGGGGACATAATATTCCGCAAGATGTAATTGAACGACGATATGCCAAGGGTATAATAAACTTTTCTAGATATGCTGGTAAAGTAGATGATTGGTATATTTATAATAACTCTGGAGATAATTATGTTTTGATAGCGAAAAGTATTGCAGGTGAAAAACAAATCTTTAACTTTGAAGTGTTCAATACAATCAATATATCATGATAAAGCTAGTGAAAAGAGAAGATTTGAGTGCCAAAATACAAGTAGCCTTGGATAAAGCTATTGAACAAGTAAAGGCCGAGACGAAAGCCAAGAACAGCTTTTTGGTTATTGCCGATGAGAAAGGGAATATCAAAAAGATTCCTGCTAAAGATTTATAGATGCACATTGCTTATTCAAACTGCTACATTCGCACCTAAAACGAAACAACACTTTATAATTATCTGCCTATATAATTCTCCAACAATTTGAATTCTACTTAATTAACTAAAACTTTTAATTACCCTTTCATTTTAAAGTATTTCTTTGTAACACTTCATCAGATAATGGTTTGAAGCGTTTTATAATATTCATATATGCACAAGCAAGAAGATATTCAACAGTTAACAGTAGAAATTCAAAAGCAATCTGCCATTGTAGATAGGCTACAATCTGAGTTACACAAGGTGATAGTGGGGCAAGAATTGATGATTAGCCGTTTACTGATTGGCTTATTAAGCGATGGTCATGTTCTGTTGGAAGGTGTACCTGGCTTGGCTAAGACCTTAACCATCAAGTCTCTTGCTAAGGCAATTGATGCACCATTCAGTCGTATTCAGTTTACACCCGATTTACTTCCTGCTGATATCGTAGGAACAATGATTTATAATCAGCAACGCAATGAGTTTGTGGTTCGTAAGGGCCCTGTCTTCTCCAATTTTGTGTTGGCAGATGAGGTAAACCGTGCACCTGCCAAAGTGCAGAGTGCTTTGTTGGAAGCCATGCAAGAAAAGCAAGTAACCATTGGAGACCAGTCGTATCCTTTGAGCGAACCTTTTTTGGTATTGGCAACACAGAATCCATTGGAACAAGAAGGGACCTATCCTTTGCCCGAAGCACAAGCGGACAGGTTTATGATGAAGGTAGTAGTAGGCTATCCCGATAAACAACAGGAACAGCTGATTATCCGTCAGCAGGTACAAAGCTTGGCTGCGCCTAAGATTAATCCTGTTGCTAATATCAACGATATATTGGCTGCACGTGCATTGGTAAAGAAGATTTATCTCGACGAAAAGATTGAGCAATACATTATAGACATTGTATTTGCCACTCGTTTCCCTCAACAATATGGGCTTGGCAGGTTACAAACCATGATTAGTTATGGCGTATCACCAAGAGCAAGTATTCATCTTGCATTCGCGGCGAAGGCCTATGCTTTTATGGAGAAACGTGCTTATGTAATCCCCGAAGATATCAAGGCAATCGCCAAGGATGTGTTGAGGCATCGTATTGGTCTTACCTATGAAGCAGAGGCTGAGAACATTACTTCGGAAAAGATTATAGACGATATTTTGAAGGCGGTAAAAGTACCTTAACTAGTTATAAGTTATGAGTGATGAGTTATGAGTATCTTCCGTAACTTATAACTTATAACTCATAACTCATATCTATTTCTATGGGTTTCTTCAAACAGTTATTTAGTAAACAAGATAAGGCTACTTCTGCCAATGTCCCGCTTTCATCGGATGGGGGAGCTACTGCTGTCCGTCACCTCGAAATAAAAAGCAAGAAACTAACCAATCACCTGTTCACTGGCGAATACCATTCTGCTTTTAAAGGGGTAGGGATGGTTTTTAAAGAAGTAAAAGAATATACTGCCGGTGATGATATCCGTTTTATAGATTGGAACGTGAGTGCCAGAATGGGCAATACCTACAGTAAAGTATTTGAGGAGGAGCGAGAGTTGTCTGTTTATATACTGGTAGATGCTAGTGCCAGTAATTTGTTTGGTACAGGTAATCAGAGTAAGAAAGAACTGATTGCCGAGATTACAGCAGTGCTTGCTTTTAGCGCAGCAAATAACAATGATAAGACAGGGCTGATGCTATGTACCGACACTGTAGAAAAGTACATCCCACCTAAGAAGGGCCGTCAGCATATATTGTATATGATGAAAGTACTGTTGAGCTTTCAGCCGAAGGCATTGAAAACAGATTTATCGAAGGCGTTACAATACCTCAACAACAATAGTAAGCACAAGAGTATCGTATTCATATTGAGTGACTTTGCAGATAAAAACTACGAACACCTGCTTCGTGTGGCTTCCAAAAAGCATGATGTAATAGGTATTCAGGTCTATGACAAAGCCGAAACCGCGTTGTCCAAAATGGGGTTGGTGGAAATGGCAGATGCGGAAACCGGTTCAACAAGGTGGCTGGATACCAACAATCTAGCAACAAGGGCTGCATGGCAGGAGCAACATCTGTGGTTGATGCACGAGACTAAAGACATCTTTAAGCGGGCAGGTGCCGATTTATTACAGATAGCTACAGGCGAGGATTACGTAAAAGTATTACAACAGTTTTTTATCAAAAGAGGATGAGGCATCAGTCGTTAGTCATAAGTCATAAGTCTTTAGTTAACTGTTCTCCCTCCTTTAGGGGATGGGGGCTTGGGCTATTCTTTCTCCTGCTTTCCATCTCTTCTTCTGCCCAAAAAGTATCTGCCATCGTAAGCAGAGATAAGATAAGGATGGGGGAACAATTGGAACTGAAACTAAAGGTAGAACCTACCAGCAATGAGCAGCTTACCATTGATACTTGGTTCAATGTTCCGGATACCTTTCAGCATTTTCAAGTGGCTGTTCGTAAGCCCATAGATACCTCCAGCATTGCTGCTACCAAAACATATACCCAAATAATCACAATTACCTCCTTCGATACCGGCAAGTTTACCCTTCCTGCTTTTAATGTAGTAATTGGTGGCAAGTTCTTTCAAACACGTGAGATACCTATTACGGTGGTAGCTGTAGATGTTCGGATGCGTAAGGATTACAACGACATAAAGGATATCATAGAACCTGAACCCGAGCAAGACTACACTACTTGGATAGCCATAGCTGTTGTGGTGGTGTTGGTGATTGCGCTGTTCTTTATTATCCGTTGGTTGATGGGAAGAAGGAAGGGTAATTTAACTATGCCTTCTCCACCGCTTACCATCGAAGAAGCTATAAAGAAGCTTGATGCCTTAGTTCCTGTTTATCAGGACAAAGAATACCAGTTGTTTTTTATCCAATTGATAGCTATCTGCAAGGGCTATTCCGACAATCAATTACACATTACCACTTACAGCAAAACGACGGTGGAATATGTTTCGGTCATCAGGCAGAAGATAACCGACCAAGCATTGTTGCAGCAGTACATACAGTTATTGCATTGGGCTGATAGTGTGAAGTTTGCTAAGTCCATCCCAACCCCCGAGGAGTGTCAACAAAGTCTTGCCGATGCCAAGACCTTGCTCACCAACCTCCATTCTTCACAAAATAAACCCACCACTAATGGGATTTGATTGGTGGCAACATATCGAGTTCGCATACCCGTGGCTACTACCATTGCTGCTCCTAATTCCCTACATGGTCTATTGGCAATGGGCGAGCAGGGGTAGGAGAGGAGCGGCGCTAAAGGTGAGTACATTACAGTTTTTGCGTTCTACCACCAGTTGGAGATTACGCCTGCGTCCACTGCCTTTTATCCTCAGGATATTAGCATTAACGAGTCTGATTATTGCCCTTGCAAGACCACAAGAGAAATTTACTAATGAGCAAACTTCGGGCGAAGGTATAGATGTGGTTCTCTGTTTCGACATCAGTGGGAGTATGACCAGTCAGGACTTTAAGCCCGATCGCCTAGAAGCTGCAAAGGAGATAGCCACTAGCTTTGTACAGAAGCGTCCTGGCGACAGAATTGGTATTGTTATATTCAGTAGTCAGAGTTTTACTTTGTGCCCCATCACCACAGACCATAATGCAGTGCTGAATCAGATAAACAATATCCAGAATGGATACCTCACCGAAGATGGTACTGCCATTGGTTCTGGCTTGGCAACAAGTGTTGATAGACTAAAGGAAAGCAAGGCAAAGACTAAGATTGTGATTCTGATGACCGATGGGGTGGACTTTGGCGGTGTTATACCACCCGATATTGCCGAGAACCTCGCTAAGCTATATGGCGTAAAAGTATATTGTATAGGGATAGGCACCAATCAGGTACCCGATGGCAATCCTAATGCACCTGCCGGGGCTAAGGATAAGTTGAGTTTTAACGATGGATTGTTAAAGCACATCGGCAGCTCCACTGGCGGACAATACTTTACTGCTGCCAGTAGGGAAAGTCTCGAGAGCAGCTATGATGCCATCGACAAGTTAGAGAAAAGCAAGGTAGAAACAACCACCTACCATCATTTCTCCGAACTATTCCTACCCTTCGTCCTCTTTGGCCTAGCCTGTATCGTGCTAGAGTTGCTGTTGAGTCTGACTGTATTGAAGAAGTTCCCTTAGATAACTTATTTCAATCTCGAATTACCATTAGTTACAAGCTTAAAGATGAGATAGGATAGTCCCCCAATCCATTTAGGTGGACATAATGTTGAAGATAATCCTCACCTAATTCGTTTAGGTGGAGATAATGTTGAAGATAATCCTCACCTAATTCATTTAGGTGGAGATAATGTTGAAGATAATCTGAACCTAGATGAATTAGGGAAAGAAGTTTAGGATGTATTTATTGATAAATAGAATGTATTCCTATCAATTCATCAATCAATTATTGCTTGGACAATTGCTCTTGCATAGGGAAGGTAACTATTAGTTCGAAGCCATTGCCCAAAGAGGTATTAATTGTGACTTCTCCATAGTGTAGCGCTGCCCTTGTTTTGATGTTTTGAAGACCAACGCCATTGGGTTTGTCCGAAAGATTATATCCTTTGCCATTGTCTTTTATCCAGAGTTTGATAGTATTGTCCTCCAATAAAGTCAATGAAATATCTACCCTAGTTGCTTCAGCGTGTTTTACAATATTGTTTAGCTGTTCCTGTACTATTCTGTAAATCATCAATTTCAAATCTTCTGAAATCATGTCCTCGAAGAAATCATTGAAAGATGTATTGAAAATAATACCACTTACAGATTTTACATTGCTGATAACTCCTTCAACTGAAGCAATCAAACCAATATTATCTAGTGCAGGAGGTACAAGTCCTTTGGTTATTTTTCTAATTTCTTTAATGGATTCGGAAATAATCTCTTTTATGTATTTCAGTCTGTCGAAATCTACCTTTTGTGTGCTGATTATGTTATCCAAAAACAAAAGCGCGGTAACTAGTATCTGATTGATGTTGTCGTGCAGTTCTCTACCTAGTTCGGCACGTTCAGTTTCTTGTGCTGTGATGGTAGCAGATGTGATGGATCGTTCCCTTTCTTTTTGTTGAATTGCCAGTTGCTCTTGGAGTTTTATCTTTTCTGTTACATCATTTATCTGAATCTGCCTTGCCTGTTTGCCTTTCATTTCAATATGGTAGAAAGATATTTCTACCATAATTATTTCTCCATTTTTTTTCTGATGGGGCAAAGGAGTAGACAATAACTTTTTAAGTTCTTCTTCATCGGTGATAATGGGAAGGGGTTTGTTTTCGGGTGGTCGTAAATCTGTTATTTTAAGTTGTGTAAACTCCTCTCTTGTATATAAATATTTTTCAATTGCCGCCTCATTACACTCTAGTATCTGTAGTGTATCGAAGTCATAGATGTACATCGGTGATGGATTGTTGTAAAATATCTGACGATATTTTGCTTCGGATGCTTGTAATTCTAGCTCCGATTTCTTACGCTCCAAACTGTAACGAATAGATTTCTCCAGAATGCGTTCATCAAATTCCCCTTTTACCAGATAATCTTCTGCACCATA
>CANGFK010000115.1 GCA_947452925.1 Chitinophagaceae bacterium
AAATATTGATAAGAATAAAAATGTTCTAATGTTCATTGTAAGTAAGATTTTTGAATATTACCAGCCAGCATTTTGTGTTGCTAAATTATTTACCGCTATTTCAGAACTAGGGATTGGCAGAAGGGTGTCCCTCAAACCAACATTATTGTACGCAACCAAGTACCTTGCTTTAAGGGATGACGTAGAAACGCTATTTGTGATAGAAGTTTTGCAATCATTCATCACCTTGTTGAAAATACCCCAACGTATCAAATCGAATTTTCTCAATCCTTCAAAGCACAGTTCTCTAGCTCTCTCATCTCTGATTATCTGACGAAGAGAAGTCTGATCTGTTGATGGAATTTGTTCTGCCAATGCCCTTGCCCTCACTTGATTCAAGTAAATGAGCGCAACATCTGGATTACCCATTTCATTTTCAGCTTCAGCAGCCATCAACAAAACATCAGCATACCTGATGACAGGAAAATTGGTAGGTCCCCAATCTCTGTTCTTTGGAAGTACTTTTTCATACTCCCTTTTCCACTTGCCACAATCTCTGTCCCAAGTAGAGGTTGCTGCTCTAAACAAAGGATTCACAACTGGTAGTACAACTGGCAAAAGAGGCGTTGAATCAGTAACTTTTGAAAATGAATATGGAGGAATATTCCAATCTCTCCTCAGGGTATCTGTAGGATACTTCTGATAGATATCATATAAATTTCCTGTTGGGGTATAGGCTCCATATCCATAAACTACCTGCGGATTTTGATCTGTTCCAGTATACCTCATTGCTAACTGACAAGCAAACCTGCTTCCCGGAGGCATTGTTCCAGAAGGGGTATTGTTACCATAAAATTCAACTTCCCACATAGACTCGTTGTAAGGCGCATCATACAAGTCTTCAGATTGGTTGATGAAGATTTGCTTGTAGTTTGGATTTAACTGATGCAAACCAGAATTGATGACAGATTCAGCATAGACGCTTGCAGAGTCATACATAGGCAGTCCTAGGTTAAGTGGGTGACCAGCCATTTTCAAATAGACCCTAGCTATAATTCCAGCAATAGCTGTTTTATTTACATGTGAAGGAGTAATGTTGGTTGATATGTCATTCACGAGCCCTTGAGCTGTTTTCATATCTTTTAAAATCTGATTGTAAACAGTTATGGAAGGCGTACGAGCCAGATTAAAATTATTTACCTGATTGGTTGCTTTCAGTCGAAGTGGCACATCGCCAAAACGAGAAACCAGTTGAAAATAGTAAAAGCCTCTAAGAAAAGTAGCTTCTCCTTTCACGGCAGTTTTCACATTAGCAGAAGCGCCCGAAGCGTCTATATTTTCCAATAACAAATTGGCAGCATTGATACCTGCATATAAGGTAGACCAACAATCTGAATAGATAGACGTAGTTGCCTGACAGTCATACAACGAAGGAGTACCGGACTTGTTGGTTCTGTTATTGAACTGTCCTTCATCATTACCCATCTCCAACTCGAGTACTAAATTTCTAGAGAATGTACCATCCTGAGCAAGGTAACTATATACACCACCCAATGCCGCATTCAGTTCGGCATCAGTTCCGTAATATTGATCCGAAACAATCGTATCATTGGGTACTTTAGTCAGGTATTTTTCACAAGAGGTTAATCCTGCAACTAAAAAAGAGAGTATTATATAAACTTTCGTTTTCATCAATTAGTATTTTTATTAGAATGAAACATTTAAACCGAATGTAACCGTTTTTGCTCTAGGATATACTGAGTAGTCAAATCCTGGAGTAAGTGCAGAATTATAGGCAGACACCTCCGGATCAAAGCCAGTATATTTTGTCCAAGTGAAGATATTTTGAGCGGAAGCATACAACCTTACGGAGTTAATGTTAAGACGCTTCAACAGCGAAGAACTAATATTATACCCCAACTGAATTGTCTTTAACCTTAGAAAGGAGCCATCTTCAACTACCCTAGAAGAATACACTTTGTCTCCACCACCCTTTGCTGAGAACATCTGGTTGTTCTGATTGGTTGGTGACCATCTGTTTAAAACAGTAGCAAATTGATTTTGCATTGTTCTACCGGAATTACCCTCAAAAACCAACCTGTTTGCATTTAGAATATTGGCTCCATAAGAAAACTGAAAAAATACATTAAGATCAAAGCCCTTATAAGAAATATTATTTGTGACCCCACCTGTATATTTTGGATTTCCATTTCCTATGATGGTATTGTCATAATCATTCATAATCAAATCGCCATTCAAATCCTTGTATTTGATGTGCCCAGGCTGAATCTTGTTACTAGCAGTCGTAGTATTAGATGTTATATTAGGTTTAAGCGTATAAACACCAGAAGGGCTCTTATCAAAATCTTTGTATTGATAGTTGCCATCCCAGATATAACCATACATCAAACCAAGAGGTTGACCAACTTTAGCCATATAGGCTGTGGTATTCCTCCATTGATTGTCCCAATTTATGTTTGATTGTAATGATTCCTGTCCATCATTAAGTGCCAACACTTTATTTCTGTTGAATGCGATGTTGAATCCTGAAGACCATTTAAATGCCCCATCATCCAGAATCTTTGCATTAACAGAGATTTCTAGTCCCTGATTTTGCACTTTTCCAATGTTCTTATACGCAGTCAAGAAACCAGAAGAAGGAGGCAAATCGGCATTTAGCAATAAGTCTCTAGTAACTTTTCTGTAGATGTCTAAGGTTAGATTAATTCTATTATTTAAAATTGTCAAGTCTAGTCCTGCATCGCTTTGAGCAGTTGTTTCCCATTTCAAATCTTTGTTACCCAAAGCGGATGGTATGGTGCTGCTGGTTGGACTTCCATTAAAATAATAACCCGAGACAAGTGGAGAAGAAAGGGTATTGGCATAAGCATAATCCGATACTCTATTATTACCTACCAAACCATAGCTTACACGTAATTTCAAATCATTTATAAACTTAGCCTTTTGCATAAAGTTCTCTTGACTCATCCGCCAAGCAAAACTTCCTGAAGGGAAATAACTCCAATGATTTTCCTTATAAAATTTAGAAGAACCATCAGCCCTAAAGGAGAATGTAGCCAAATATTTTCCATCAAAGCCATAATTAATTCTACCTAAGAAAGAAGCCAATGTATTACCAGACTTGGTAGAGGGTACTTTGTTTGGAGTCCCTTCGTCTAGACCAGCCAACCCTAATCTTTCATTGGGCAATTTTGCAGCAGATGCACCATAGGTGTATTTATCTACCCCCTGACAAGTAAATCCTGTTACAGCATCAATTGCGTGTTTATTTATTTTCTTATTGTAGGAGATTGTATTTTCTGATACATAACTGTTAGTAGTTGTATATAAGAAAGATCCATTTACACCGTTAGTGGCGCCGGCAACAGTTTTGGGATTGCCAAGTCTTGATTTTGAACCATTGAATTGCTCATTCCTTTCTAAATCATTGGTTGCGCCAATCACAGCCTTGAACCTTAGTTCTTTTGTAATTTCATAATCATAGGATAAGTTACCAAATAGGTTGTTTGCAAACCTGTTTCTTACTTCGTATTGAACAGTTTCTAATGGATTGTATCTGGCATCATTGGGGTCTAACAAGAAAAATGGATCTAGCCCACTTAGTAAATTCACTGTTTTAGCGCCAGAAATTGGTCTATATCCCCAAACACTAAACATCAGATTACTAGACTGAGAAGAAGACCCTGTAAGCGCAGACGGGATTGTACCAAAACCTTTTAGGGAGCTATAATTGATGTTTAAAGAGAGTTTTGCTTTAGTGCTGATGTTATGATCTAGCCTAAATCTTCCTTGATATCTGTCATATCCCGAAAACTTCACAATACCATTTTGTGTCAATGCAGATATTGAAGCGAAAAACTTTGTATCAGCACCGCCACCACTCATAGAAAAAGAGTTATTGATAATTGGTGCGGAAGTAAACACTTTATCTTGCCAATCAATCCCCCTGGCATTTTTAAAGCTGTCCAATGTTTGTCCAAGAGTAAAATATTGAGATTTTGTATTAACAGAATCATACTCAGATTGAAATTTGATGAACTCATAAGCACTCAGAACAGGAATCTTATTGATGATGTTTTGATTGCCATAACTACTATTCAACGTTAGTTTCGTTTTTCCTGCAACACCTTTCTTGGTTGTAATCATGATGACACCATTCGCAGCACGTGCACCATAAATAGCTGTAGCAGAAGCATCTTTAAGTACCTCAATAGATTCAATATCTGCAGGATTGATTGCATTATTATTTGGATTTTCAATAGGAAATCCATCAACTACATACAATGGAGAGTTATCTTGGGTTATAGAACTATTACCACGAATTACAATATTATTGGCACTACCGGGCTGACCATCAGTTGAAGTCACCTGAACGCCAGCTACCCTTCCACCAAGCGCTTCCTCAAAAGAACGGACAGGCGCTTTTTGTAAATCTGAGATATTAACTTTAGCAATAGAGCCCGTTACATCCCTTTTCTTCTGTGTGCCGTATCCTACAACTACTACCTGATCTAAGTCTTTGGCAATCGTCTTTAGACTCAAGACAATCTTTTGTTGTGCATCTTTTACGTCAATAGTTGCTGTTTCAAATCCTAAATAACTAAATATTAAGCTCGCCTTTGGTGAAGTAACCTTTATCGAAAAAGTGCCATCAGCCTTAGAAATGACTGTAGCACTTTTCCCTTTTTCCTTAATGGTTACACCAGACAAGGGCATATTCTTATCGTCTTTTACAATACCAGTTATCACAACATCTACCGGGTCGGGTGCTCTCGGTGCATCGCTGAGTGTGCTAACAGTAAGTGTAGTCGTCGCTGTTGCAGTCTGCAAGATTGCATCAGCAGCTTTTGTTGCATCAGCGGAACTTCTTTTACTGCTTTTCTTCAAAGAGACCACAACATAAGTCTTGTCCTTTAATTTCTTGAAACTAAGGGAATAGGCGCTTAGCAGATTAGCCAGATTCACTTCTACAGATTCCTTTGGATTCAGCATATCTCTTGAAACCATCACACCCTCTACCAATCTGTCTTCGAAGAGAATATCTACATCAAAAACATTCTTGAAGCTCTTTAAAGCTTCCGATAACTTAACGGTAACAGGCGAAGAATCGTATCCTTTAGACAAGGTTGATGACATGTGGTTTGGTTGTCCTATGGACACCACACTAGATGCAATCGTCAATCCTACAGCAAGCAAAATCTTATTGAAATACATAAATTATTTTCTTTTGGCAACAATCATTTAATAAAAACTCCAAAACTACTCAAACAAGTAAATAAAATTACTTTTCTTCTTGTAGTTAACATCCAATAGTTGGGCTATGGCATCAATCAATTCCTCCGCTTTTTCTGCATGGAAAGTACCAGATATTTTCCTGCTAGCTAACTCTTTATTTTGAAACATCAACTTAATTCCAAAGTTATCATTGATTGTATTGGCAACTTCTGCAAGCGTATTACCTTCAAATAGAAAGTCATGATTCTTCCAGGCAACTACGTCATCCGTGTTTGACAAATATACCTGATCAGTGCCTCTATCATTTTTAATAAACTTATCACCTGGTCTCAACACCAATTGCTTGCTTTGTTTACTATTGATACTAGTATAATTCAGTTCAACTTTACCTTTCCTTAAAACCACCTCAGATCTTTTTAATCTGTTGTACACAGAAAACTGAGTTCCTAGTACAGTTACTGCCAGATTATTGTTGGTCATAACCACAAAACGCTGATTGCTTTTGGTATGAACAACCGAGAAATCAGCCTCTCCATTAAGTATTACTTCCCTAGTTTTTGTTGAGAAATTGAACCTTGAAAACTTTATTTCACTGTTGGCATTCAGCGTCACAATACTACCATCAGGAAGCGTCACTTGCTTTATTTCTCCGTAGGTTGTCGCAATGCTTTGGTATCTGATTAAATCTCTGCTTAGAAATAGAGAAATCCCTACTACTACCAATAGGATGGCTGCAACTGCAAACCTTCTTCCCATGACTCTTATTGTAGTCTCAGCACTACCAACGTTCTCTTCCTTATTCTTTAGTGCAAGAGCTTTCTTTAGCGCAATGGAGTCATCAGCAATGAACTGTGCGTTGCTGTTTTCCCATTCATCAAGGCATTCGTAGTAATAATCTACATTTTCAGGTACAGTCAACCACTCTTCAATCAGTTTCTTTTGAAGAGGTGTTGCATTACCAGAAAAGTGATTCATCAATATCGCCTTATTGATGACGTTTTCCTTTATCATAAAATATTTTTAATAAGTCTGTTTAAATTACTTCAGGTAGTCCGAAAGAGAATTCTTCAGCATACTTAAAGCCTTCATCATGTGCGCCTCTACTGTTTTTATTTTAATATTCAATTCCTCAGCTATCTCTCTATTTTTCTTTCCCTCAAATCTGCTAAGAAGGAAAACTTTCTGACATTGTGGAGGAAACGCTTCCACCGATTGTTCTATTTTCTGATATAACTCATCAAATAAAAGAATGCGTTGTGGGGTATCAAATTCCAATTCCTTTTCCTTACCAACATTATCTATATATAGCCCATGGTTATTCTTCTTACCAAATTCACTTTTCAAGTGGTTATAGATCGTGTTTCTGACAGCCTGATACAAGTAAGCCCTGTAGCTGCTAGAAACATTTTCATAATGTTTCTTTTTCCAGAAATTAACAAAGACCTCACTCACCACATCTTCCGCAATCTCTTTGGAATAAACAAACCTCACCGCATGGTTACACAAAGGTTTGTAATATCTTCTAAAGAGCATTTCAAACCCCTTATCAGGATTCGTCTTCAACACATTTCTTATGATAGATTCACTATCTAGCAATGTAGCCATATTGGTATTCACCTGTTCTTCCTCAGCTTTGAACAAAGGCTTTTCCTTATTCAACTCACCGTTATTAAATGTGTTATCCAAATTTTTCATCGCAAGCAAATTAATCCCCGTTAGTTAAGACAAACTAACATAAAAATACCCTTAGTGGTTAAACTATTTTACAAGCTTTTTACTTCTTTCGATAACAATGGAAGGCAAATGCAAAAATTACATCTACTCGCCTTGTTACATTATTATAGAAGCAAGCACTCTTTTCATTTAATAAAGTGTAGTGATTTAGAATATGTAACAATAAACTTCTTCTTTTTCAGTGCCTCAGTGGCAATTCACCGCAAAAAATCAGTAATTATGTCTCCAAGCAATTTCAGAACATTAACAAGAACTTCGTTTGTGCTTTTGATGGTATTACAATTGGCTACCATCAGTAAACTATCCGCACAGCGTGAAGTAGATGCTTCTGTTTCGGGCAAACAGACTTTCCTGTTTGACAATGGAGGCAAGCTGAGTCGCCCGATAAAAGTGTATTACTACAGTCCAACGGCAAACCCCAAAGATTTGCCTATCGTCATCCTGATGCACGGCGCACACAGAAATGCGAAGGCCAACTTTGCTGAAGCATTGGATGCGGCAGCTGCATTTAACTGTGTTTTGATTGCGCCTGAGTTTACGAAGGAAGCATACCCCGAGGGGGATATGTACACCTTTGGCAATGTCTATAACAGAAAAGGGAAACAATTTAATCCGAAAGAAGCCTGGACATTTGAATTGATTGAACCCTTATTTGATGAAGTGGTGAAGCAAATAAAAAGCACTTCCTCTGGCTATTATATCTATGGACATTCAGCGGGAGGGCAGTTTGTATCTCGCTTTCTGATGTATGAAACAACAAACAGAATCATAAAAGCTGCGGCTGCCAACCCGGGGTGGTATACGATGCCAACTAATGATGTCGACTTCCCTTATGGTCTTAGCAAATCTTCGTTGCCCACTTCCAACCTGAACGCCATGTATGCTAAGAAGATGTTCCTGCTGTTGGGTACTGCGGATACACTGAGAGAAGAGGAAGATTTCTACAAAACAGCACAAGCGGATGCAGAGGGTATGACCCGTTTTGCCCGTGGGCAGAACTTCTTTCAGCAATCTAAAACAAAGGCCATTGAACTAAAGACGCCTTTCAACTGGACTGAAGTATTTGTGCCTGATGCTGGACATTCCAATACCAGAATGTGCCGTTTTGCATTCTCATTGTTTTTTATGGATATAAAGTAGGGAGGGGATATATATACAGTTCATCTAAAGGGAGGCTATCATATTGGGTTGTGATAGCCTCTCTTTAGCTACCCACCTATACCCATCAACTTTAGAACCCTTTCACATAGCTTAGCGAGCTAATCGATAACCTATCCGACATAATCGATTCACTGTTTGACATCATCGATCCA
The DNA here is from genome assembly GCA_947452925.1 of Chitinophagaceae bacterium. Lineage (GTDB taxonomy): Bacteria > Bacteroidota > Bacteroidia > Chitinophagales > Chitinophagaceae > Parasediminibacterium. The sequence continues at coordinate 8,283 of CANGFK010000115.1, forward strand.
TACTTTACAATCATTATTGCATGTTTTGTAATCATCGATCCACTGTTTATAATCATCGATCCATACTTTACAATCATTATTGCATGTTTTGTAATCATCGATCCACTGTTTACAATCATCGATCCATACTTTACAATCATTATTGCATGTTTTGTAATCATCAATCCACTGTTTATAATCATCGATCCATACTTTACAATCATTATTGCACACTTTACAATCATTATTACACACTTTACAATCATCGATCCATAGTTTACAATCATTATTACACACTTTACAATCATCGATCTACTGTTTGACATCATCAATCCACTGTTTTACAATGGCAATTCATGGTTTTATACCCTAATTGCATCCGTTTATACCATTAGTTGACCATTAACTAGTACTTGGTTGTATTGTCTTTAGGCATCTTTCTCCAGTTGTCCCACCTTCCCTCTCACATTGCAACCAACCTGCAACCTGACTATGTTAGTTTGCATTGTAGTAAAAATACAGTTAGCACATAGCCTTATTGTTTTCCATTTTTTCCGTATTCTTCAAAACCCAATATATTTGACCAAAATAAAATTGATTATTGATATAAACGTATAACAAACATATTATTTAACGCATTGCGTTGCTAACAGTTTCTTCTTAGATAAAACCTCGGAAATTTTATACAGAAAGAAAGAAACAGTTTGAGCGATGCACCTAACGGGTGCATTTTCTCTTGCTGTATTCTATTCTTTCAGGTTCTCCGAGGT
>CANGFK010000116.1 GCA_947452925.1 Chitinophagaceae bacterium
GAAACCGAATCTTCTTTTACTTCAACGGGAACTGTCGTGCTAACTGTGGTTTTCATACTTGAATTGACCGGAATAATTAACTCTCCCAAAACAGTATCTTTTACAATTGTATTATCTACAATAGGCTGTTGATTTAATGAAGTATCAATTGATTGTTTGATGATTGAATCATTTTTCAACAGAGCTAAAGAATTGTCAGCAGCTGGCTTTTTGTTCAAAGCCAGCAGGGAAAACTGATTTAGATTATAGTCATCAATCAATTTAATTAAACGTGCTGGATAATCTTTTTCAGTAGCATAACCCGCCTTTTTTAATCCGAAAGCCCATGCTTTATAGTCTTTGGGGTCTAAATCGAAAAGAAATGCATAAGGAGCCCTTGTTTTTAAGAAATCTGAATGATCCTTAAAACTTTCTTCTGCGGTAGAATAGCTTCTAAAACACTCACTTTTTAAATCATCGTCATGAAAAACCTTTGCTCCAGTCCACTCATTCTTACATTTTATGCCAAAATGGTTGTTACTAATCTTACACAAATCACCATCTCCGCAACCGCTTTCTTCAATTCCTTGTGCCAGCGTGATAGCAGCTGGAACACCTGTACGACGCATTTCGTCAATTGCTACATTTTTATAAGTATTAATGTAAACTTGTGTCTTGTCTTGCCCTTTAGAAAGTGCTGCTACAAAACATAAAAACAATATCAAAATCCGTGTTCTCATTCCTTCTTTTTAATTAATAATAATCCATCCCTGAAAGGCAACAATACCTGTTCTGTCCGACTATCCTTTGCAATGTGCTTGTTGAAAGCATCGATTGCAATTGCATTCTTTCCCTTTAATGGTGTTTCCAAAACCTGACCATGAAACAACATATTGTCTGCAATAATTACCCCTTTTGGGCTAAGCCTAGGCAATAGTAATTCGTAATAATCTATGTACCCAGTTTTGTCGGCATCAATAAAAACTAAGTCCCAAAAATGAGGTAACTCAGGAATAATATCCAATGCATAACCGATGTGCAAATGTATTTCGTTCTTTTGGAATGATTGGTTAAAATATGATTTGGCTGTTTCTGCATCCGATTCACGCAATTCTATCGTATGTAGTTCGCCGCCAGGTTGCAATCCCTTAGCGAGACACAAGGCACTGTATCCAGTGAAAGTCCCTATTTCCAAAATATACTTTGGCTGTAGCATTTTGCTCATAAATGTTAAAAACTGACCTTGCAGTTTTCCACTAAGCATGTGTGCTTTAGGATGTTTAAGACTTGTTTGCGTGTTTATTTCCTGCAGCAATGCGTCCTCATCTGATGTTATTAAATTGGCATAAGCCTCTGCCAGAGGATTTACAATGTCCATACGATTTGTTTTATTTGAACGTTGAAGGATTAACTTCTCTCGCAAAGTGAATACCTTTTACCGGATAAGTTATCCCTTTTTCCATGAAAGGTATCCCTGATGTGATAAAGGGAATAAGTTTCGTGATAAAGCGTGTACGTTATGCGACAAAGAGTATACGTTATATGGCAAAGCGTATACGTTATACGACAAAGCGTGTACGCTTTGAGAGGATAAGAAGACCAATAAAGGTGATAAACCCATTTATAATTAGTAATTCCAGACCTATCTCAAAAGAACCAAACAACTTCTTTTGGAAGCTATCCAACAGATAACAAATTATTGGAGATGCCAGACACACAATCGGAACAAATTGGTCTCTCACAGCCCTCTTTGTAAGAATACTGAAGGTAAATAATCCTAATAAAGGTCCATAAGTATAGGCTGCCACTTTCAGAATTACCCCAATCATACTCGGGTTATTAACCCATTTATAAATTAACACAAAAAACAAAAACAGGAAGGCAAAGCTTAAGTGTACTATGTGTCTGGTCGTTTTCTTCTTTTCTTCAGACCAATCGCTCCTATTATTCATCCCCAAAATGTCTATACAAAATGATGCAGTTAACGCTGTAATTGCACCATCCGCACTTGGAAACAGGGCAGAGATGAGTGCTATGATAAATATAACGCCTATAAAAGGTGGCATATTATTGAGCGCAATAGTTGGAAATAACTTGTCGCCCGTTGCCATTATGTGTTGTTGCCCTGCATAGAGGTATAATAATCCACCCAAGAAAAGAAATAACATAATAACAAAAAGCATTACAACCGCCATTGTCATAACATTCTTCTGAGAATCGCTAAGTTTCTTTACAGAGATATTTTTCTGCATCATCTCTTGATCCATTCCTGTCATTGTAATGCTTATGAAAGCACCAGCAAGTATCTGTTTCCAATAAAAAAGTTTACTATTGGGATCAGCAAAAAATACTTTAGTGTAACCCTTATCACCCATCGCAGTAATACTTTGGGCTATGCTGATATGCATCGCATTAAGTATGTATGCAACGCAAATAACTAGTCCGGCAAGCATACAAGTTGTTTGTAGCGTATCTGTCCAAACAATTGTTTTTACCCCACCTTGATAAGTGTATAAAATAATCATTGTGAGAATGATAAAAGTGGTTGCCCAAAAAGGGATGCCTAAGTTTTCTAAAATAGCGTCTTGCAGTATTTTCACAACCAGATATAATCGTGCAGTTGCACCCAGCGTGCGAGAAAGTATGAAGAAAGAGGCACCAGTTTTGTAGGATACAATGCCAAGTCTGGCACTCAAAAAATGATAGATTGATGTAAGTTGTAACTTGTAATACAATGGTAGCAATACATAGGCAATAATGGTGTAACCAATCAGGTAGCCCAACGTAATTTGAAAATAGGAGAAACTATCTCTTGCAACCGCACCAGGCACACTCACAAACGTAACACCACTCAAGCTAGTTCCAATCATTCCGAATGCCACCAGCATCCAGTTACTGTTTCTATTTCCTATGAAAAAAGACTCATTATTGCTATTACGCCCTGTATACCAAGCGACGATTAGGAGAACGAGAAAATATGCAACAACAAATACAAATAACAAAAGTGGAGTCATATAGTAGTAAATAGTGGGGCAAGTTAATGGGATTTTCCTAAACTACTAGCCATAGAACAAATAAATTAGGGTGCCCTTTCGAGACACCCTAATCATCTTTAAAACAAGTGCCCGTGCACTAGCTATGTACTACCATAATGGGTGTATGACTGTGAAATGCCAATTCTTTGGTATGGCTCTTTACGAAAAGACTTTCCAAAAGCGAATGCTTCTTTGGAATAATGACAACAATATCAATATTGTTTTCATCCGTAAAATCATTAATTCCCTCCGCAAAGTTGAGTGAATAAATAAAATGGAAGCTTAGTTTATATCCTTCAAACAATTCTTCAAATAGAAACCGCTCTTCAGAATTTTGATTATAGGGATAAGAGTTTTCGCGTGAAACATGCAAAACATTTAGCTTAGCTTTTGTCGCATCAAGCAGCATCTTTATTTGATTGGCTGGAACAGAATCCTTCACATCTTCAAAATCTGAAACTAACAGCATGTTGCTGATTGTTTTGTAAGAACTTTTGGGTGGCAAAATAATTACTGGCGTGCTCGCTTGCCGACCAACAACAAGTGCGTCACTACCAATAATATTTTCTGCGAAGATGCCTCCACCAGTAACATTCATAATAATTAAATCTGCATCTACTTCTTTTTGCGTAGCCTTTATATCTTCAGTCAAAAAGCCATATTTAGCCACCAATTCAATTTCAACACCTGTTGGAATATTCCCCTTCAATTCATTTCTAAAATGGTTAAGTCCATCCTGCGCAACTTTCTCCAACTCTTCAAAGTCTATTAATTCTTCATTTAACAAAATAGGCTCTGCTGGTATTATACCATAATTAACAGGAGTTGGTACAGTATAAGTATGATAGAGAATAACCTTGTTTGCACCCACTTGATCTGCCAGATTTAGAGCATATCGGGCTGTAACAAAAGAAGTATCGGAGAAATCTGTTGGAACTAGTATCGTTTTCATTATTATCTTTTCTTAAATGATTATAATACTGATAAATACAATTCATTTAGCTTTCATGAACTGCCATCAAAGGAATATGACTGTGAAAAGCAAGCTCTTTAGTATGACTCTTTGTGAATAGACTTTCCAATAAACTATGTCTCTTTGGAATTATAACAGTTACATCTGCTTCATTAGTAGTAGCGAAATCATTTATTGCTTTAGCGAAATTTGTATTGATTACAAAATGAAACTCTGGATTATAGCCTGCAAATAGTTCTTTGAAAGCAAAGCATTCATAAGCTCCTTCGTACAAAGAGTGATGCGAGTTCTCTGCCACATGTAAAACCATTAATTTGGCTTTTGTATCATCCAAAATTTTCTTTATTGGTATTATAGGAACATGCTCTTCTATTTCTATAAAATCAGAAACAAGCAACAGTTTATTTATTTGTTTGTAGCAACTATCAGAAGGTACGATTATAACAGGTATTTTGGAGTATTTTGCAATGATGGTGGTATTACTACCAAATACTTTCTCTGAAATGATTCCCCCACCTGTAATACCCATTACAATAACATCTGCATTGGCTTCATCACAGGCACTATTAATATTGTCAGTCAATAAACCATGCTTAGACAATAGTTCAATGGCTATGGAGGTATCTCCGAAAGCTTTGTGTAATTTATCCTTTACTGATTGCAATCCCTCTATAGACGCTGTTTCCAAAGTCTCAAAGTCTACAATGCTAATTCCCGGGACAGAAGGATCTAGTGTAGTACTAATTGGGGTAATAAAAGAATTGTATAATATAATTTCCTTGGCTCCAACTTGTTTTGCCAAGCCGAACGCATACTTAGCTGCGTTGATAGATGTATCTGAGAAATCAGTGGGGACTAATATCGTTTTCATTGCAAGCCATTTTTAGGACATAAAATTACGGCTCGACTTATAAAACTATATGACTTTCATCATATTTTAAAAAGAAATACACTATCGCACAGACGCCCCATTGTTTATAGCATTTTCTGGATTAATGAAATGCAACTTTCCTTCTGTATCTTCTGCCATCAGTATCATTCCATTACTCTCAATGCCACGCATTTTCCTTGGTGCAAGATTTACCACTACTGTCACTTGTTTTCCGATAATATCTTCAGGAGCAAAGTGAAGTGCAATGCCACTCACAATAGTCCTTGTCTCGAAGCCTAAATCAACAGACAATTGCAACAATTTATCAGCTTTAGGTACTTTCTCTGCAGCTACTATTGTTCCTACTCTTAAATCTATCTTGGCAAAATCATCAAAAACGATTTCTGCGCCTACTGGTTCCAATTCTTTCTGTGTCTTTATTTCTTCCACCGTATCTACTTTTATTTGTTGACGATTTACAATCGACGATTTCAACTTATCCAGCTGTGCCTCTATTTCTTCATTTTCTATTTTTCTAAAGAGCAGCTGAGGTTCGCGCAGACTATATCCCACTTTCAACAAGTCTATACGACCCGCATTTTCCCATTCCAACATGCGTTCTACCACTTTCATCATCTTACAAAGCTTTGCAGCAGTAAAAGGTAGAAATGGATTGATGAGAATGGTGAGATTTGCTGTGAGCTGCAAGCATAAGTGCAGGCAATTGTCAATGCTTTTCTTTCCTTCTGCAGATAAAACACCCTCAACAGTCTGACGTTTAGCTACCATCCAAGGTTCTTTATCCTGCATGTATTTGTTTCCTTTCCTTGCAAGATCTATTACCTCAAACAAGGCATCTCTAAACTTATATCCTTCAAGCAGATTTTCAACTTTTACCACAGAAGCTTTGATATCCAATATCAATTGCTTATCGGCATCATCAATTATGTCATTATGAAATGCAGGAACTTTACCACCACACAACTTGTGCATCAATACATAGGTACGGTTTACGAAGTTGCCAAAGATGTTTACCAACTCACTGTTATTTGCATCCTGAAAACCTTTCCATGTGAATTCACTATCCTTTGTCTCTGGCGCAATCTGGGTGAGGTAATAACGTAGCACATCTGCCATTCCATCTCCCCCATTCTCTTTCTTCACCCACTCTTTGATGTAATCATCCATTTCAATGCTCCATCCTCTACTGGTACTCATCTTGTCTCCTTCCAGATTCATAAACTCATTGGCAGGAACATTAGTAGGTAAAATATTGCCATGCAACTTAAGCATTACTGGGAAGATGATGCAATGGAACACAATATTATCCTTCCCAACAAAGTGAACTAATTTAGTATCTGGTGCATACCAGTATGGTTTCCAGTCTTTATCATTATTTAAAGCCCATTGTTTTGTTGCACTGATGTAACCAATTGGGGCATCAAACCATACGTATAATACCTTGCCAGCATCATCTTTGCTTACTGCATTCCGTTGACCTTCAACCGCCAGAAGGGGCGCTCCTTCGGTTAACGGTTTACTGTTAACGGTAAGCGGAAGACGTATCCCCCAATCTAGATCTCTTGTTACTGCTCTTGGTTGTAGTCCACCATCAATCCAGCTTTTGCATTGTCCTACAACACTAGTGCGCCAGTCGTCCTTGTGTTCTTTCAGTATCCAATCTCGCAGAAATTCTTCGTGTCTATTCAATGGCAAATACCAATGCTTTGTCGCTTTCTTAATTGGGGCATTGCCACTGAGCGTACTCACTGGATTAATGAGCATATCTGGACTCAGCGTGCTACCACATTTCTCGCACTGATCGCCGTAGGCATTATCATTAGCACAAACAGGACAAGTTCCTTTGATGTATCTGTCTGCCAAGAAAGTATCTGTTGCTTCGTCATAGTATTGTTCAGATTCTTTTACCTCCAAGTCTCCATTATCATTCAATACCTGAAAGAATTCCTGTGCTGTTTCATGATGCAAGGGGGCAGATGTGCGGTGATAAATGTCGAATGCAATACCTAAATCCTTGAAATTCTGTTCTATTATGGGATGATACTTGTCTATAATAGCTTGGGCTGTTGTTCCTTCCTTCATTGCCTGAATGGGAATTGCAGTACCATGTTCATCACTTCCACAAACAAAAACCACCTCTCTTTTCTGAGCTTTCAGGTAGCGTACATAAATGTCGGCAGGCAAATAAGCACCAGCCAGATGACCAATATGTTTTAGTCCGTTAGCATAAGGTAATGCCGCCGTAATTAAGTATCTACCTATTTTATTCTTATTATCAACAGTGTCCATATATAATTTTCTGTGAAGGGTCGCAAAAATAGTGTTTAGTTGTAAGTGATTGGTAAAGAATGTATTTATTTGGCATAGACACATGAGTTTATTATCGTATAAAAACACCTGTCGGAACAAGGTAGTAAACGTAATGTAACCTCTGCGAGCAATGTCATTAAATTATGGAAAAAAGAAAAATTAACCGCAGAGGGTCGCGGAGTTATTTATACAAAGAACCGCAGAGGAAAACTCTGTTTAGGAAAAGTACGTTTCACTTTTTGGACGCAGAGGCGTGTAGTATTAACGTATATCCTTTAACTTCAAGACATTGCTCTGCGGGATTATGCTATGCGACAGTAAGGATGAAATGACAGGAAAGCTATTGTAGTCCTTCCCACCACCGTTCAAAATATTGTGAACTTGTGTTTAGATAAACCTTTTCGCCAATCATAGGGGTGATAGTTGGCAGGTTGCTTGCTGCGGCAAATTCGGTTACTTTTATAATAGGTTCATCCCAATCGTGTTGAGCCAATGGAAACTTTGCCCAATGTACTGGCAGCAGCGTTGTTGCCTTTAGGTCTTTTGCGGCCACCACTACTTCTTCAGGCATTGAATGAATGTATCGCCAGTTTTTATTGTACTGTCCGCACTCCAGAATAGCCAGATCGAATGGACCAAACTGCTCCCCTATCTGTTTGAAATGAGTATCATAACCCGAGTCACCACCAATGAAAAGATTCATGGTTGGGGTTTTGAACGCAAAGGACATCCACAATGATTGTTGCCTATTAGTTAATCCCCTGCCAGAGAAATGCCTAGCAGGCAGGGTATTTACCACAAAGCCATCTTCCAGCACAATCTGTTCATTCCAATCTTTCTCAATGATAGTAGCCTCATCAAAGCCCCAATGTTTCAGGTGCAAGGCAGTGCCTAATCCTGTAATGATTTGTTTTATCTTGGGTTTTAAGGCAACAATGGTTTTATAGTCCAGATGATCCCAATGGTCGTGCGATATAAAAAGGTAATCTATTGTGGGGATATCATCAGGGGAATAAATATCGCTGCCAGCAAAGCTTTTCATGGAGTTTGGAATGGGGGATGCATTACCACTAAAAACAGGGTCGACCAGTATCTTTTTGCCATCCAGCTGAATGAAGTAGGAAGAATGACCGAACCAAACCAACACCTCTTCATCGGGGTTGAGTGTATGCAAGTCCGTTTTGATAGAAGGAAGTGGTTTTGCAGGTTTCAGGCGTTTACTCTTGTCAAAAATAAAACTACGCAATACTTCTATGTAGCTGACGCCTTCGGTAATGTCGGGTGTGTGGCTTAAGTTTTTGAACTTATTTTGTTTGTAGTTGGGCGATTGTTTTATTGAAGCCAACGAATCGCCTTTGGGTACTTTACCAAATTCGGGTCTATTTATAAACAGGATTACCAATGTGATGATTGCTAACAGGGTGATACTGATGATTACTGCCATATTTTTTTAATACTTACAAAAGGCTAGACGAATGAGCGCAACAAATATTGTAAAAACGAAACTAATTGTATGGATATGATTGTGCTCGCTTATTTGTTGTGTTACCAAATAATGCTCCATGTTCACAAGAAACCCGTTTTGAGCAAGATTACATTTGACACACGAAATATTGCATTTGACTCGTTTTTTCTTGGATACCTCTAACACTTTTTCAAATACCCTGATGGCATCAACCACATACCCCTAACACTTTTTTACATACCCTGATGGCATCAACAACATACCCCTAACACTTTTTCACATACCCTGATGGCATCAACAACATACCCCTAACACTTTTTCACATACCCTGATGGCATCAACCACATACCC
>CANGFK010000117.1 GCA_947452925.1 Chitinophagaceae bacterium
AATTTCTTTTCCAGTTGAACTTGCGTTGAGCCGCCATCAACTGTAGCTTTAATAGTAGACGCCGTCGTATACAAATAAGGCTTACCCAACTGATGAGTCCACCATTTCTTTGGATTAGTGATTTTGAAGTCAAGTGTAACTTCATTAATACCTTTCTTCAAAGCAACTGTTTTGTTAGCTGAGAAAGAAGGAATGGCACTTTTATCCTGCAAATGAATACTTGTGTTGGAAGGCGTAATAGCTTCTATTTGATAGGTCGCTTTTACAGTAGCTAATTTATCTGTAAGGGAAGTGACAGTAAAATGCACATCATTCACCTTTATGTTATTCCAAGTATGTAGGTATATTTTCTTCCACACCCCACAAGTGGTAAACTTCGGCCCCCAATCCCAGCCAAAACTATATTGAGCCTTTCGGACATACATTCTGGGATAATCGATGGTAGGCCAAACAAAGGGAGCATCTTTCTGAGCAAGCTCTTCAACTTTATTTTGAGCAGAGAAGAAACGTATGTACAGATAGTTGGTATGCTTCAACCATTGCTTTACGTCCATTTTCCAAGTACGGAACATGTTATTCGCTTCTAGGATTTTATGGCCATTCAGGTAGACATCTGCATAAGTATCCAGTCCTTCAAATACCAGTTCGGCATTTCCATTGGGCTGTTGCAGTTTGAGGGTATCAACGTCAAAACTTGTTTTATATTCCCAGTCTTCCCGATCCACCCATTGTACTTTGCTTTCATTATCGCGATAGAAAGGGTCTGGAATTTTATTATTCTTTAATAAATCTGTATGCACGGTACCAGGAACAGTGGCAGGCATCCATTCTGTAGAGTCACCCGCTTTTCTGAATTGCCAATTGGCAGATAGTATCTGAGACTGAGCAAAGCATACAGAAGTAAATGAAAGGACTAAAAGAAAGGACGATAGCTTTTTCATAAGAACGAAGTTATTGTTTTGGATTAATAATTTGACCAGAAGCAGACAGACACTTAATAACCTGATGTTACTTATTTTAAAGAAAGTTTAAAGAAAAGAAATAACCACAAAGAGATTATCTAAGGAAATATTCTTTCGTCTGACTTATCTATGTATTCCTTTTTTATTTGAGCTGCTTTGAGCCTTTGAGCCTTTGAGTCTTTGTGGCGAATTCCTTAACCAAATATCATTGCTTATAATTACTTATGACAAACAAAAAAGGGACTCCTGATGAGTCCCTTTCGAAGAGGTTCCGAGCGGATTCGAACCGCTGTAGGAGCTTTTGCAGAGCTCTGCCTAGCCACTCGGCCACAGAACCTTTTTTGTTAAGGCTGCGAAAATAACGTTTCAACTTGATACATCCTCCCTTAAATTTGAAAAAAATTAATTTTTATGCAAAGAATAGAGGAAAGTGAACTGATTATCAACAAAAGAGGGGCAATATATCATATAGATTTACGTCCAGAGGAAATGGCAAACACCATTATTACCGTTGGCGACCCAGGTCGTGTGAAGGAAATAAGTAAATATTTTGATAAAATTGAGGTAAAGCAAGAACACCGAGAGTTTGTTGCACATACCGGCTTTGTAGGTAAAAAGAGATTGACCGCTATCTCTACAGGTATTGGTCCGGACAATATAGACATTGTACTGAATGAGCTGGATGCACTGGCAAACATTGATTTCGACACCCGTACAATCAAACCAAATTTAACTCAGCTTACGTTTATACGATTAGGCACTTCTGGTTCTCTACAGAGAGACATTCCAGTTGATAGTTTTGTGGCCGGAACACATGGTCTTGGTCTGGATAATTTGTTGCATTACTACCGCTTCGAAAACAATGATGAAGAACAACAATTATACAATGAGTTTATGGTGCATACGCAACTGAGCGGAACTGTAACACCTTACATTGCTACAGCAAGTGCTGCGATTCTAAAACATTTTGTGGATGGTTTCCATCATGGCATCACCGTCACATGCCCGGGTTTTTATGGCCCACAAGGGAGGGTATTGCGCATGAAACTTGCAAATCCGCAACTAATAGACCAGTTAACTACTTTTAGATTTGGCAATCGTTTCATCAGCAACTTCGAAATGGAAACAAGTGCTATCTATGGAATGAGTAAGATATTGGGTCACCAATGCCTCAGCCTCAATGCGATTGTAGCAAACAGGGTGAGTAAGCAATTCAGCAAAGATGGAGTTGCCGCAGTTGAAGCATTAATACAAAAAGGACTGGGAATAATAGAGGGGATATAGGAACAAGGAATCGATAATTAGTAATTGATAATTGAGATGGAACTTACATTTTATAAATATCAGGGGACAGGAAATGACTTCGTTATAATGGATAACAGGGACGGGAATGTTAGCCTTACTACCGAACAAGTGCACTTTTTGTGCGATAGGAGATTTGGCATTGGTGCTGATGGGCTAATGCTCTTGAACAAGCATCCCGACTATGATTTTGAAATGGTTTATTACAACGCTGATGGCAATATAGGCACTATGTGTGGTAACGGAGGCAGGTGTCTGGTTCAGTTTGCTTTCGACAGGGGCATAACAAGAGATAGATATAAATTCATTGCAACAGATGGCGAACACGATGCCTATTTTCAAAAAGGATGGGTGCATCTGAAGATGAAAGACGTCTCGGAAGCAACAATTGGACAAGATGCTTTTATTGTAAATACAGGTAGTCCTCACTACGTAAAACCAACCATTGAAGTTGAAGATTTGAATGTGTACGAAGCTGGAAGAGCAATCAGATACAATGACACTTACAGAGCAGAGGGCATCAATATAAACTTTGTAGAAAGGCTTGGTGAAAACCTTATTAAGGTACGTACCTATGAAAGAGGTGTAGAAGATGAAACACTTAGTTGTGGAACAGGCGTAACAGCATCAGCATTGTTTTTTTCTAAAGAAGGCAACGGTTTCAACAGAATAGAGGTAACAACACTAGGCGGAAACCTTGCAGTAGAGTTTGATAAACTTTCAGATTCTACATTCAAAAACATCTGGCTTTGTGGTCCTGCTACTTTTGTTTTTAAAGGCATCATTCATATCTAATTAGCTATTGGCAAACTAATCTATACTCAATTAATCATTGTTGTCGAATCGGTTGCATTATGTATAGACTGAGCTATTACTTATTTATTCTTATTTTGAGTAATATCCTTTGCTTAGTCAATCCCTGTAAAGTATTAGCCCAAAAGACGCCTCATATAGTTCACCCCAAACAAGACACCTTCTTTCTGGCAAAAAAGCCTGGATTCTGGGGACGTATCGGAAAAGCGCTTTCAGGAATCGCACCCCTGAGTCAGGGCAGTTTGCCTGCAACTAAGAATGTGGTCGAATATGCCAGATTCAAAGGCAAAACCATTAGAAAGGTCTTCATTCATGATGTTAGCTTTGGTATTTCTGTAAATGATACCAGTAAAATATTCAGGAACTTTTTGGTCAATACTGCAAACAAATTACATAAACCTACCAAAGAGACACTCATAAAGAACAATCTTTTCTTTAAGGAAGGCGATAAATTGAGTCCGAATGCGATAGCAGAAAACATCAGGTACTTACGTAGCCTTTCCTATTTGCAGGATGCAAGAATAGAAGTTATCAAAGCACCTCACAGTACGGATGAAGTGGATGTTCGGGTGTTTTATAAAGACGTTTTTGCCTTTTCTGCTGTCTCCGATATTTCCAACAAAGCTTTGTTTGTAGAATTGAGGGACAATAACCTGTTAGGTACAGGACAGCAACTGGCTATACAGAATCTATATGACCCGTTGAGGAACAAGAACTATGGAGGAGGTATTCAATATTTGAAAAGAAATATCGGGGGTTCATTTGCAAACCTCTCCTTGGGATATCAAAATGTAGCTAATGCTTACAGTGATGGTAACAGAGATGAAACGAATCTTTCAGTACTAGCGACTCTTCCCCTTGTGAGTCCTTACTTTTCTTGGACTGGCGCTGCGGAAATTTCCAAGCACTTTAATACCAACCAGTATAATTCTGATTCTTTGTTTAAATCAGACAAACAATATGACTATACCAATTATGACGGATGGGCAGGTTATAATCTTAGTACACGTAATGCGTTGCGAGAGCAGGTACTTACAAGTGTAAAACACTTCCTGGCATTGAGAATTACAGATAGGATATTTCAGAATATACCTGACAAATACAAGACCACATACAACCCGCAATACGCCGATATCAGAAGTGTTCTAGGTGCGTATACTTTCTTTAAACAAGAATATTACCACTCCAACTTCATCTATGGTTTTGGTAGAAATGAGGATGTGCCAGAGGGATACAATATTTCGATTATTGGTGGTTGGACGGACAAGGAAAATTTGCAACGCCCTTACGCTGGCATCAACGTTGAAGACAATTACTTCACAGAAGGGAAAAATTATTTTGACTACACTTTAAAGCTGGGAGGCTATTATAATGATACGAAACTGGAAGACTTCAGTACGTTATTTCAGTTAAAGACCTTCACTAAACTTAGGAAACTAGGAAATAGCAAATGGTATTCGCGACATTTCTTAAGTGGCAGTATTGTACACCAGTTTAACAGAAGGCTAGATGCGCCCGTGGTACTGAACAGTACTTATGGTATTCCTCAGTTTTCGGGCGACTCCTCTACCCAATCTACCAGTAGGGCAACCATAAACTGCGAATCTGTTTTATTCAATACATGGCGCCTTGCCGGATTTAGTTTCGCGCCGTTTGTTTTCTCCAATGTAAGCTTCCTAAAGACCGATTTTGCAAATGGGAATAATAGTTTTGGCAGTACGATTGATGGATATCTGGGCAGTGGCTTTGGCGTTAGAACCCGTAATGAGAACCTGGTTTTCGGTACTATCGAGTTACGCTTCTTTTACTTCCCCAGAACAGTAGGCGCGATGAGCTCCTTTGGTATCAACATTTCCTCCAACCTACTTTTTACCTACAACAGCCAATACATAGTGCGCCCCGACTTTGTTGGATTTAATTAAGATACTAGTCGTAAGTCATAAGTCATAAGTGGTAAGTGGTAAGTAGTAAGAGGAGAGGAAAGTAGGTAAGAAAATATATTTGTCCTATGCCTTTTGCCTTACACCTTATGCCTTATTCCTTATGCCTTATGCCTTATGCCTTATGCCTTATGCCTTATGCCTTATGCCTTATTTCAACAACACATACCTGTTAATATCTTCCGCAGTAATAGTTTTATCAGACAAAATAATCAATCGTTCTACCACATTCCTTAGTTCACGAATATTGCCTGTCCAGTTGTGCTTTATCAGTTGTTCCATGGCAGACTTGTCAATTGCTTTTGGCTGTTGACCGTATTCTACTGCAATGTCTTGAAGGAATTTATCTACTAATAGAGGAATATCATCCCTGCGCTCATTCAACGAAGGCACATGAATGAGAATAACGCCCAAACGATGATACAAATCAAGCCTGAAATTCTTTTCCTCCACTTCCTTTAGCAAGTCTTTGTTGGTGGCAGCCACCACACGTACATCAACGCTTATTTCTTTATCGCCCCCCACCCTCGTTATCTTCCCTTCCTGCAAGGCTCGCAATACTTTTGCTTGTGCCGACAGACTCATATCCCCTATTTCATCCAGAAACAAAGTACCGCCATTGGCTTGTTCAAACTTACCAATCCTTTGCTTAATGGCCGAGGTAAACGAACCTTTCTCGTGACCAAAAAGTTCACTTTCAATCAGTTCGCTAGGTATTGCCGCGCAGTTCACTTCCACAATCGGGTTCTCTCTTCTGTTGCTTTTTTCATGCAGCCAACGCGCCACCAGCTCTTTACCACTTCCATTTTCGCCAGTCACCAACACCCTTGCATCCGTAACAGCTACTTTTTCTATGGTCTCTTTTATCTTTTTGATGGCCTCACTTTCCCCAATTATCTCTTGAACCTTAGATACTTTCTTCTTCAATATCTTAGTCTCCTTCACCAGATTGGTTTTGTCCATCGCATTACGTATGGTGATGAGTAAACGGTTTAAGTCTGGCGGTTTAGAAATAAAATCATACGCTCCTTTCTTCACCGCATCTACTGCCGTTTCAATCGTTCCATGCCCGCTAATCATCACAACCGGCACATCCGGATTTGCTTCAAAAGCTTTTTGCAAAAACTCTATTCCGTCAACCTTCGGCATTTTTATATCGCACAAGACCAGGTCGAAACTAGTCGCCAAAAACTTCTTCAACCCCTCTTCTCCATCTACAGCTTCTTCCACTTTATAGCCTTCACTACTCAATATTTCTTTCAAAACATTCCGTATTGCACGCTCATCATCAATCACTAATATACTTGCCATCACTCAAAATTTTCGCTAAGATAATGTTGCTAGGTCATTTCGCTCACTATATAACGTTTAATTAAAAGAGTTCTACATTCATTGCAACCGCATCTGCATCCTATTCTTAGTTTTACAAGGTATATCTCATCGCCAATAAGGATATGGTTATTGCAAATTAGGACATGGTTATTACCCATCCTTTCACCTTTTTAGTGCATTTTTGCAATATGGATAATGGGAAGAAGATAAATACATTCAGGGCTTTCCAAAACCGCAATTACAACCTGTACTTCTCTGGACAATCAGTTTCGCTCATTGGTACCTGGATGCAACGTACAGGCATTAGTTGGGTGGTCTACTCAACAACCCATTCAGCATTCATGCTCGGCCTGACAGTATTTGCCTCGCAGTTTCCTTCTTTTCTTTTTTCATTATGGGGAGGTATTCTTTCTGATAGATATAACAGATATAAGCTACTGATAATAACACAAACAGCCTCCATGATTCAGGCTGTTTTGCTGGCAATACTCACACTTTCCAATCACTTTGTTGTCTGGCAGATACTTACCCTGAGTGTTATTCTGGGCATCATCAATGCCTTCGATTTGCCTGCAAGGCAGCCGTTGATTCACGAGTTGATTACCAACAAAGAAGACATCCCCAACGCTATGGCACTCAATTCTTCCATGGTAAACATAGCTCGTTTGGTTGGACCTGCCCTCTCTGGAATTGTGTTGGGAAGCTTTGGTGCTGGCATTTGTTTTCTGATTAATGCACTCAGTTTTGTAGCCGTTATTGTTTCTTTATTACTGATAAAGTTGCCGCCTCACAAAGCCACTCCCTCCCAAAAAGATATTACTACAGACATAAAAGAAGGATTTTCTTATCTAAAGAATACGCCTTCCATCAGTCTTGTTTTACTATTACTTGCGGTACTGAGCCTGCTTGTACTCCCTTATGATACGCTGCTTCCTGTGTTTGCGAAAATTGTTTTCAAAGGCGATGCCACCACTTTTGGTTACATCAGTAGTTTCATTGGGTTAGGCGCAATATGCGGCACTATCTTTTTGGCCTCGCTCAAACAAGGAGCTAGTTTAAAGAATTTTCTTTTGATAAATATCACTTTGGTAGGAATAGGACTCATCCTGTTTTCTCAGATTAGTTATTTCCCAGTTGCCATGTTTTTTGCTACTTTATCTGGCTTTGGGGCGATGTCTCAAAATACTATCTGCATCACCATCATTCAAGTGAAGACCGATGCCGCCATGCGTGGGAGAGTGATGAGTTATGTAGCAATGGCCTACTTTGGTATGTTGCCATTGGGTAGCTTGATTGTGGGGAGTATCTCACACAAGATTGGCGCACCCGATACGTTACTTTTTCAAGGAATTATCTCCTTGATTATTGCTGCGTTGGTGGCTGCATTCCTCAGAAGAGAACGGCTGAGACAAGAAGATATTCCTCAATTGGAAGAAGCAGAAGATACTTCTGTAGAAGGAATTTAGTGGTTGCCACAAAGACATACCAATACAAAGATTGGATTAACCACTGATCGAACATTCGATGCCATAAATCGAACTTTCGATACCATTAATTGAACTTTCGATACCATTAATTGAACATTCGATACCATTAATTGAACTTTCGATACCATAAATCGTACATCCGATGCCATAAATCGAACTTTCGATACCATTAATTGAACATCCGATACCATTAATCGTACATCTGATACCATTAATTGAACATTCGATACCATAAATCGTACATCTGATACCATTAATTGAACTTTGTACCTAAAATAAAAAAGTCCACCTGCACAAACAGATGGACTTTCTTTTATCAATTATCAATTATTAATTATCAATTCTACAAAAGTGCTTTCACCTTTTCAATCACAGTTGAAAGATTACTAGCATCTTGCCCTCCTGCTGTAGCCAGTAATTTCTGACCACCGCCGCCGCCTTTGATGAGTGGGGCAACTATTTCCTTAATTATCTTTTGTGCATCCAATCCTTTAGAAGCATTGATAGTTTCATCAATTGAAACGGCTACAAAAGCTTTCCCTTCCACATTGGCAGTAAGCACAATTACAAAGTTTGATAAAGAAGTTTTTAGATCGATACAGAGCTTCTTCAAGGCATCTCCATTACTTACTTCTACATTACCACCGATAAATGAAACCCCATTGATGGTTGCTACAGTCTGCGCTAATTCTTTAGCAACTACTGCCAATTGTTTTGCTTCCAAGCTTTCAATCTTCTTGCGTAGTTCACTGTTTTCTGCCAATAAACTATCTACCGCCTTAATGATATCTTTAGGATTTTTTAGTGTGCTGCGCAATGAACCAAGCGTAGTAGATTCTTCTTTGGCCAAAGCTTCTGCCACACTTCCACTAACCGCTTCTATACGACGAACACCTGCTGCAACGGCAGTTTCGTGCTTTATCTTAAAGAAACCGAGCTGTCCAGTAAAGCCAACGTGCGTTCCTCCACATAGTTCTATTGAATAGGCAGGATCCATGACAACCACCCTAACTACATCGCCATATTTCTCTCCAAACAAAGCCATCGCTCCTAGCTTAACGGCTTCATCCTTATTCATTTCTTTGATAACAACAGGCACATTCTCCCGAATCTTTTCGTTTACGAT
>CANGFK010000118.1 GCA_947452925.1 Chitinophagaceae bacterium
GCGTAAACTTCACATGGTCTGCAGTAACAATATTCCTCCTGACTTCTATTTCCCCTGTATTTTCCAGATTCCATTTCTTATCGTTAAGTACGAAGTAGGATGGCTTGAAGTTTATTTTAACTCCATCCTCCAATGTAGTAATTGCTGCATTGAAGTTGGCTTCATTGAGGGTGTTGTCTGCTTTTGTATTCAGTTGCAAATTGGAATGATCATTACTTGATATGATTGCAATGTTGGTATTAGGAAAATTGAGGCTATCACCTATACGGATATTAGTGATATCGCCATTCACTTTCAAAGAATCTGCAGTGCCTTCGCTTGTGATGCTTGCATCTGTAAAGTGATACTTTTCAAAGTTCAGGGATGGCACATCTGTCTGAAGAGAAAACTTATTGGTGTAGGTATTTACACTCCCAGAAATGGTAGCATAATCAAGCCCACTAAGCCTTTTATCTATAATCTTGAGGTAGTCATTAAAATCTCTGGTGTACAATATTGCTCTAAAGTCCTGTTTGACGGGTGGTGTGGTGGGTGCAACATAATAAGCCGGGAAGTAGTGGCTCATGTAAGCCTGATAAGCCGTAGATAAATCCAACAGTTTGTAGGATTTACCAGCTATCAAAAGCGTAAATTCATTACTCTGCAAACTCAGTGTTTGCTCTCTACTGCCGTTTAATCCTGTGCTTAATACCAACGAATCGAAGCTCAACTTATTCTTTTCATGCAGCAGATTCGCATTCAAAATCTTTGCTGTACCAGAGAAATTGTCAATATCATTACCCTTAAAGTTCATATCCAACAGCCCCGTCAACTCGATATTGTCATTGGTAAGTTTTAGGTTCTTGAAGTTACAGTTCTGCAAGTCACCCAATACGTTTATGCTGGCATCAGCTTTACTCAGATTGGTTTCAATGGTGCTATTAAAATTAAGATTGGGGTCATCAATCTTTAAATCCCCTTTAAAAAAGTTCCTAATAAGGGTTGCATCGGTAGTTATATTGGTGTAGTTATATCCATTAAACTCCAGATTATTAAATGTACCATTGATACTTGTGTTTATCCTGCCCAAGTTGAAGCTACTTCCTGCAATCTTTCCTTGAAAATCTACTAACCCAAGCTGTGTACTATTAACGAATTTTCCTAGATTGAACCGATTGGCCAACAACGACCCAGTATAAATGGGTTCACCATTGTCCGGAAACTTCATAGCAGCATCTGCATTGATTGCGCCAATATTAGAACTAATTACACCGCTAGTTTTAAAGTCGTAGAGCGTCCCTTTAAAGCTCCCTCTAAACATAACAGTCCCTAGTGCATCCAAGTTGATTGCATCGACATCTTTTACTGCGGGAATAAATGTTTTTATATCTGAATTGTTGGTTTTGATAGTCCCATTAGGGAAGTCGATAACCATATTATCCACATCCGGAATACCTTTTATACTCAAATTCCCTTGTACATCACTAGTGCCACCAGAACGGATGAAAAGGTTTTTCACATCAAAATCGGCAACTGTCCCCAAGAAATTTCCTGATATGTATGCTTCTTTTTTCCAAGGTTTCAACTCAGGAGCGAAGTAGGCAATATCGTCACTACTAACCTTCGAATCTCTTATTTTACCATCCATCACTACTTTGGTGATGTAGTCTTTGAAGTCGTCATTAAAGTGTTTGAAGCGCATGGCATAGTAGTCGCCCAAGTGGCTTTTTGGAGTCACAATATCCAGTTTTGCCAGTTCAATTATCTCGGGTGTAATCCGCAGATTGGCTTTCAGCTTCCTTAACTCAAACCCACACCTGTCTTTACAGGCAAGGTTTACATTGCTTCGAAGGGTATCTTTATCGAAGTGAACATTGCGAAAGCTACCATTAATCTGAGAAAGTTTAATGTGCGTACCATCAAAGTGAGCTGCGGGCAAATCGTCGTCACTGTCAAGCATAAAGATGCCATTATGAATTTTGACACTATCTATCCGCAACAAGATTCCAGGATTAAATCGCAAGGCTGTTGGTTTCTCCTCTCGCAATTGCCTTTGCCTCACAGAATCGGGACGTTTGCCATCATATTCATACAACTCAAAGCGAGGTTGCTCCAAACGCAGGTTATTGATAGCATACCTGCCTTTTATGAAGTCTACCTTTTCTGCATCAAGTAGCAGCGCTTCAACATGTGCAGTCATCTTTTCACCCACCCACCCATCATTCTGAACAAAGGTTACATTCTCTAAGTCTACCTTCTTCAGGTTAAAATAAATACCGCCATCGGACGAATGAGAAGTGTCGGAAGAAGAAAGCTTATCTATAATAAACTGATAGTTCCAGACAGCGCTGGTACGTTTGAGATTGACGGTGGCATCATCTAAACCAATGTATTTCAGTTCTGCTTTTTTCTGCAAAAAGAACCAATCGGTGATGCGAACCCTAAAAGTACCCGCATACAACAAAGTATCTTTATGCTGATCGCGGATGAGGAATCCGTTAAAGTCAAATTTATCGAAGAGTGAGAAACTTACATTGTTGATGCGGACTTCGGTTTGAAGCTGGTTTGACAGTTTTTCGGCGGCTTTCTTTGCTAACCAGGATTGTACAGAAGAAAATTGTACCAATAAAAGCAGCACTAGCAAAATAGTGATGAAGGATAAAATGACCCGACCAATTATCTTAATGTACTTCTTCAAAAAATGATTGCTTTTAGATACCGTTACAAAGAAACGAGCATATAGCCAAATTCAGTACCAAAAATTGTTTTGTGGCGATTATTTAGGCTTTTAGTTAGCAAATAAACACTTTTCACGCAAAAGCAAAACATAAGAACAGTAGAACTATTGATTTAAGTGAAGAATTAGGAATCGAAACTCCGTTTTAATAAGCCCCTACCTATGATGATTATTAATAAGATTCACTCGAATTCCCTTTGCGGTGTTGACACCAATCTTTGTGGTGCTACCACCAATGTTTTTAGTGCTACCACCAATGTTTGTGGTGCTGACACCATAGCGTGGGGTTAGCCCCAATGTTCGTGGGGTCAACCCCAATGTTCGCGGGGTTAGCCCCAAAGTTCGTGGGGTTAGCCCCTTTGTTTGTGGGGGCAGCCCCATTGTTTGTGGGGGCATCACCAATGTTTGTGGGGTCATCCCCATTGTTTGTGGGGTTAACCCCATAAGCAGGAGTTGAGTGAGGGAATGATTAAACAGAACGAAAGATGTTAAAACAAAAAAGCACTGATGTAAAATCAGTGCTTTCATTTGCTGTAGCGAGGAGCAGACTTGAACTGCCGACCTTCGGGTTATGAATCCGATGCTCTAACCAGCTGAGCTACCTCGCCGTGCTGCTTTAAAGGGGTGCAAATATAGGAGGATTGATAGAAAGATAATGCCCAAATACTAAATTTGAAGTAATAATTTATAATAAAGTCCTCCTCTCCTACCTGTTCTTTAACTGAGAATGTACAAATAAGCTGGTGATACTTTTGTTTTCGTACGCATTCCTGATGGCAATAGCAAATAAATCTGCAACTGAAAGTACTTTTATCTTGCTACTCTGAAAACGAAGCGGGATAGTGTCACAAACCACTAACTCTTCTAGTTCACTGTTATCAATATTTTCCTGTGCTTTTCCAGAAAGTATCGGATGCGTACACAAGGCTCTTACACTCACCGCACCTTTTTGTTTCAGCAAGCCAGCCGCTTTGGCTAGGGTGCCTCCTGTATCGCAGATGTCGTCTATCAACACAATATCCTTACCTACCACATCACCAATCACCACCATACTAGCTATTTCGTTGGCACGTTTACGATGCTTATCGCAAATAACCATTTCTGTATTAAAATAACTAGCTATTTCCCTTACCCTGTTCGTGCTTCCTACATCTGGCGCGGCAAAACAAAGGTTATTCAGTTTCATCTGTTCAATGTATGGAATGAAGATGGCCGAACTGTCCAGATGATCCACAGGCACATCAAAGAAAGCTTGAATTTGTGGCGCGTGCAAATCCATTGTAATCACCCTGTTTGCACCAGCCGATTCCAACAAAGTAGCAATCAACTTAGAACCTATTGCTACCCTTGGCTTGTCTTTTCTGTCCTGACGAGCATAGCCATAATAGGGCAATACCGCTACAATCTTGTAGGCACTTGCTCTTTTGGCAGCATCAATCATCAACAACAACTCCATAATATTATCTGAAGGACCACAAGTGCTTTGAATTAAGAAAACATAGTCACCTCTGATGCTCTCTAAGAAGATGGGTTGCAACTCGCCATCACTAAATTTCTGGATGTTAATCTTACCCAATGGGGCGCCGAAACGTTGGGCAATCTTTGCAGCTAAATGTTGGGATCCTGTACCTGAAAAAATCTTAACGGATGGGTTCATATCTCTGAATGAGCCGCGAAGATAATTTACAAGTTATTCAATTATTAAATTATTTGTGTTTTTCGCAAAAAAAGAACCACCATTGTACAACTTATCAACAATTATAAAACAATGTCTACCATAAAAGACTGGGCCGAGGATGACCGACCAAGAGAGAAATTGATAGCTAAGGGAGCCACGTCCTTAAGCAATTCGGAGCTATTGGCAATACTTATCAACAACGGAACTGTAGACAGAAGTGCTGTTGTGTTGGCAAAAGAGTTACTATCAAGGTGTAACAATGATTTAAAACAAGTGGCATTGCTGTCTTATAAAGAGATTGTAGGACTGAAAGTGAAGGGGTTGGGGGAAGCAAAAGCCATCAGCATTGTAGCTGCCCTGGAAATTGGTCTGAGGAGGAATGCTTCTGAAAACAAAAAAGATACGATTACCAAAAGCAAAGACATCGCTTTGTTCCTGCAAGCACAACTAGCTTACAAAAGCCATGAACTCTTTATTGCTATCTATCTGAACAACGCGCAGAAAATATTACACCACGAGATTATCAGTGAGGGAGGAATGACTGGAACAGTTGCCGACCCGAGAATCATAATCAAGAAGGCATTGGCTTATAATGCGGCATCAATTATCCTATGCCACAATCATCCTAGCGGCAGTTTAAAACCC
Source organism: Chitinophagaceae bacterium (assembly GCA_947452925.1). GTDB lineage: Bacteria > Bacteroidota > Bacteroidia > Chitinophagales > Chitinophagaceae > Parasediminibacterium. Next base: position 5,040 of record CANGFK010000118.1, read on the forward strand.
AGTAAAGAAGATGAATCGCTTACGAAGAAGATTAAGGAAGCTGCTTTACTATTCGATATTAAGGTACTAGACCATATTATCGTAAGCAGCGAGGGGTATTTTAGTTTCGCAGATGAAGGAATGATGTGAAGAAATATGAGATATGAAGTATGAGATATAAAATATGACATGTACGATTTCATACTTCATACTTCATATCTCATATTTCTTTTAAGCTTGCGCTGTTGGTCCGCCGAAGTTGAAAGGTATTTCTACTTGTTCCATGTCTTGTATAACGCCGTTGGTAGCTTCAAAACGCTCTATATTTTCTTTGATGGCCTTCATGAAACGTTTTGCGTGCATAGGCGTAAAGATGATTCGGCTCTTCACTTTACTCTTGGGCGTACTAGGCATTACACTTACAAAGTCAATGATAAATTCAGAGGCACTGTGAGTGATGATAGCGAGGTTTGCATAGGTACCTTCGGCCATCTCTTCAGTAATTTCTATATTCAGTTGATTGGGTTGTTGTTGATCTGACATACTTTTTATTTTTAATTATTAAGTCGGCAAAGTAAAGTGTTTAGGCACTGATAAAGTACTTTTCGCTAAAGATTTAATTACGATGCCCTATTCCTTTACAAACTTCACCACCTGTTGTTCCCCTGTTGTTGTTTTGAGATGTAACAGGTAGTTCCCTGCTGCCAAGCCACTTACCGACAAGGTAGGATTAGTGGCATCTTTTAAAGAAGTATTGCTGATGACTTTTCCCATGTTGTCTATCACTTGCACCAAAGAAATATGGCTACCCTTTATCGTCACAACATCTCTCACTGGGTTTGGAACTACGGTAAAAGTCGTAAGTCGTGAGTCGTAAGTCGTAAGTAAAGCAACATTGCTGTAAGTGAAGCTTCCATCTTTATCAACAGCTTCAATTCTGTAGTAGTTGATGCTACCAGTTGGCAATTTATCCGTCAGGCTGTAGTTATTACTTCCACTACCCATTGCTTCTTTAGTATTAATATCTGTGAAGTCGACCCCGTTTGTGCTGTGTTGAATAGTGAATGACTTTGCATTCAATTCGTTTATTGTTTTCCATTGCACAAGTACTTGCCCATTGATTGTTTTTGTTTGTAGGTAGATTGATTTGACAGGCATGATAACATCTACCTTGACGGTATCGCTGTACAATGTCAATCCAGGCACAAGAGAATTAGTTACATGAACATAATAATAGCCTGAAACTGAGGCATCATAGAAGGGATACTTATTGATAGAACCAATCAACCCACTATCATTATACCAATTATAAGTGTTATTAACAGGAGTGCCTCCTACCTCAACTGAAAGACCAACAGGTCCACCTTCAGGAATCATTACTTTATAAATAGGTATCGTTGCCTGTGGGGCATACTCTGCAAAAGGGAACTTGGTGGCAATCAGTTCCATGCCATCAAAGGTGAACTTGTTGTTTTGTAGGAACAAGCCCTTCAGTTTGCTTAGGTTACCAAACGATGCAGGTATCGGCCCACTCAACTGATTGTTTTGTAACACCAGGTATTGAAGTCCTGTCAAGTTACCGATGGAGGATGGAATACTATCGCTCAAGTAGTTATACTGCAACCATAAGTTTTGCAGGTTAGTGAAGTTACCAATCCATGAAGGGATGGAACCAGTCAACTCGTTAATACTCAAATCTAGTTGGTTTAGTTTAGTAAGGTTTGCCAATGAATCGGGTATCATGCCTGTAAACACATTCTCTCCCAAATCTAATTCCTTTAAGTTGGTTAGCCTACCAATAGAAGGCGGAATATTTCCTCCAATTGAATTGATGTGCAAACTAATTGTGGTAAGATTTGTAAGATTTCCTATAGATGCAGGTAGTTTACCCGTAAGGTTGTTGATGTATAGATTTATTTCTGATACCCTTCCACTACTATCCAACACAATACCTTTCCAGGTATTCAACGGTTTGGCAGTCAACCAATTGGAATTATCCTTCCAGTTAGCGCCATTGGTACTATTGTAAAAGTCTACCAAGGCAAGGCTATCTTGATTATTTATAAAACTATTGATAGTTACCGTATCACTATATAGCGTCAACTGTGTAGCGATTGCATTGGTAGCAACTACCCAATACTTCCCATCAGCTATAGCGGTGTAAGTGCTATCCCCAACTTTAGTTGCTACGAGTTTACTGTCTTTATACCATTTGAACGTGTTGTTTGAGGGAGTACCACCTACTGAAATTGAGAGGGTGTTGCTGTTATTAACTATTGGAACTGTTGCTTGAGGAGCATACACTGTGAAAGGAAACTTCGTGACAATCTGTTCTACACCATCAAACGTTAACTGATTTTTATTCAATGATAGTTGAGCTAGATTTACTAAGTTCTTTAATGAACTAGGAACAGATCCACTTAGTTGATTATCACTTAAACTAAATTGTATGAGTTTAACTAAATTGCCAATTGCAGAAGGGACAGTACCAGTTAAAAGGTTACCATATAGAAAAAGTTGTTGAAGATTTTTTAAATTCCCAAAAGAAGTAGGAATACTACCAGTAAGTTGGTTATAATTCAAAGCTATCGTCGTAAGTGTTGTTACATTCCCCAGTTCACTTGGTATTTCCCCTGTTAATTGATTAGAGGATAAATTTAATAGTGTGAGTCTTTTAAAATTGCCAAACGAAATTGGTATAGAGCCTGTAAATTGATTATAACCTAAGCCAAGTCCATTAAGGTTTTGTAATGAACTTAGCCACGATGGCAATGTTCCACTCAATTTGTTGAATCCTAAATTAAGCCATACCAGATTGGTTAAGTTTGAGAAAGTAGAAGGTATGGTATCTGTTAATTTATTACTACTTAAATACAAGTACTTTACACTAGCAAGGTTACCTAATGATGGTGGTATACTGCCGGCTAGTTGGTTAAAGTTTAAATAAAATTCTACGATATTTACTAGATTTCCTAATGATGCAGGTATTGATCCAGTCAACTTATTCTGACCTAAATCCAACACTTGTAAACTTCCCGACAAGTTCCCTAAAGACGTTGGTATATTACCTGAAAGAGTATTCACCTCCAAATTAAGACTCCGAAGTTTTATTAAATTCCCAACTTCTGATGGGATGGTATCAGTAATCTGATTACTATTCAACCATAGAGAAACCAGATTGGATAAATTACCAATAGACGATGGAATTCGCCCACCTATATGATTGCTGTCCAGAAATAACTCCTGCAAGTTGCTTAGTTGTCCAATAGAACTTGGTATAATGCCTGTAAGATTATTATTAACAAGATGAACAACATTTACATACCCACTGATAACACCTACCCCATACCAACTACTCATTGGTGCTTTCGTTAACCAATTGGTATGATTAGTCCAGTTTGCACCTCCTGTGCTATCATATAAGTCAACCAAGGCTAGACTGTCTTGTTTGTTTACTTGTGCTCTGAGGGTTGGGGTGATGGCGGTAAAGAGGATTACGGCAATCAATAGTTTGGAAATTTGTTTCATTTGCGTTTTTAGTTGTAATTATTTAGCTATTGTTTAGGCAATAAAAATAGCGGGATTAATTGAGATACAGAAATATATCCTTAGCTACATCTGTTTCATTAAGTCATCGAAGCGCAAAAAAATATGCAATGCATGTTAAATTATTAATTATACCCCTCATAGGTTTGGGAACGGACTCCAATAATGGCAAGTGCATCCTTACCAAAATAGGATAATTGATTTTAGTTAAAAATGACTTAACAGACAATGCAAAACGCAATCAATCAGCTTATAACCCACATCTTGCAACATCAGGCACAGCAAATTGGACATTACCCTTTAAACTATCGTTTAGTTTATAGTCTATTTGCAAGTTGAAGATTAAGCTCAAATGGAGTTAAATGATAAACACATAGTGTACCTA
>CANGFK010000119.1 GCA_947452925.1 Chitinophagaceae bacterium
CAGTACTTACATAAGCCACCTTAGGGCTATCTGGTTTTAGCGTAGCTAAAATTGAGAAAAATCCGAAGGAATATTTTTCTCAAAAGGTAGAACGTAGTGGCGATGTAAGTACGAAGCCCGCCGGCTTTGAGGCAAAAAGACTTGAAAAGGGACATTTCTTGAATCCAATAACAGTCTATAAATAAATTAATTTTAGATGCGTTTGCCCTGAGCATACTACTAAACGTTAAACACGAATCACTAAACACTCCTACATTTGCGGCTCAAAATTTTTAATGGTCGTTGATGAGATAACATCAACCAAAAAAGCTCTTTTATGAATAAGAAAGTACAGTCGGCACTCATTTCCGTCTTCTACAAAGATGGATTGGCATCGTTAGGTAAAGAATTGCAAGCGCAAGGCATTACCATCTACTCCACCGGAGGAACACAACAGTTTTTAGAAAATGAAGGCATCACTTGCGTACCCGTAGAAAGCCTTACCACCTATCCTTCTATCCTGGGCGGAAGAGTAAAAACCTTGCACCCATCCGTGTTTGGTGGTATATTAGGAAGAAGATATGTAGAGCAGGACCTGTCGGAGATGAAGCAATACGGCATACCAGAAATAGACTTAGTAATTGTTGACTTATACCCTTTTGAAGAGACCTTAAAAAACACTTCGGAAGAAGCATTAATCATAGAAAAGATAGACATAGGCGGCCCATCGATGATACGTGCCGCCGCAAAAAACTTTAAAGACGTTACCGTAATAGCTGCCAAAGCAGACTATGGCGTTTTGGAAACTTTACTGAAAGAACAAGCCGGCGCATTAAGCATTGAGCAACGCAAAGCATTTGCTGCCAAAGCTTTCGAAGTAGTGATGAACTATGATATTGCCATCAGCAATTACTTCAATCCAACCAACACTACCTTTCAGACTAGTTCGCAAAAGCAAGTACTTCGCTATGGCGAAAACCCACACCAGCAAGCTACTTTCTATGGCGATTTAACCACTAGTTTCACGCAGTTGAATGGTAAAGAATTATCGTACAACAACTTGGTGGATGTAGATGCTGCCATACAATTGATTGGTGAATTCAAAGGAAGTGAAACTGCTGTCTTTGGCATCATTAAGCATACCAATGTATGTGGTATAGCAGAAAGACCTACTGTAAAAGAAAGCTGGGATGCAGCATTGGCAGGTGATCCTGAAAGTGCTTTTGGCGGCGTATTAGTAAGCAATGGAACGATAGGAAAAGACACTGCAGAAGCCATCAACGAAATCTTCTTCGAAGTTTTGATAGCCCCTGCCTTTGATGAAGATGCATTGGTGGTACTAAAAAGCAAGAAGAACAGGATTTTGTTAGAATTGAAAGAAGAGTCTATTGGGACTAATAATGGTCAGTTTAAATCATTACTTGGTGGAACATTATACCAAGGATCAGACAACGGAAACTTTGCCGCCTGGAAGGAAGTGGGCGGTCGCCCAACTACCGAAGAGGAAAAAGCAAACTTGGTATTTGCCAACATCATCTGTAAGCATTTAAAGAGTAATGCCATTGCTTTGATAAAAGATAAACGCTTGGTAGGAAAGGGGTGCGGACAAACAAGCAGGGTAGATTCTTTGCGTCAGGCAATTGAAAAAGCAAAGCAATTCAAGATAGATTTAAAGGGTGCGGTATTGGCAAGCGATGCTTTCTTCCCTTTTAATGATTGTGTTCAGATGGCACACGAAGAAGGTATTGAAGCGTTTATTCAACCAGGAGGTTCTATCAGAGACAAAGACAGCATTGAATATTCTGTTCAAAATAACTTAGCAATGGTTATCACAGAACTAAGGCACTTTAAGCACTAAGAAGTTATGAGTTATGAGTTATAAGTTGGCCAAAATGTTCCAACTTATAACTTATAACCTACAACTTATAACTTCTTATTCTATTATCTTCTCTACTCTCGCCAGCTTACCATCAGTGTTGACACCTTCTAAAATCAATCTGAATTTCTTGGAGATATCATTATTGTAGAATTGAATCTGAATCGTTCTAGTTTTAGAACTAGTCAATACAAACGGATTCCAGTATAATGTTGTTCTTACATCCTCATTAAACCCTGAAACGGATGATTCATAATTTGGACTATAAAATTCTTTATATGGGGTATAACCAGCCAACAGTTGATAGTTCAATCCTACTCCCGGTGTAGGTTTCACGTCTCCACCCTTTCTGGTATATACACAAATGGCTCCACCTGCACCACCACTGGATGGACCGAAAAATGGCGGCGGAAATACTTTCACATAAGCCACATCATTCATAGATATATTCTTCAACTGGTCTTCATCCACCTGCACTTCATCCAAAAACAATTCTGGCCTTGCTCCTCTCCAACTCAAGGATACATCAGCACCATTATTCACAATCTGCAAACCAGCAACCCTTCCTTGCAGGTAAGAAAACACATCACTAGCAGAAGCTGCAAAAGGATCGTTAGTAGCATCAAACTGACGACTGTCACCTGCCGAAAACAAACCACTGGTATACTTCTCATCCAATATGTCTATTTGCTTTTTCACTTTTGTATTTACAATCACTTCAGTAAGCTGGTGCTCTGTCATTCGCTTTTCAATTCGTGCTTTCTCGTTGTACACCATCCTGCTTCTTTCTAAAAGGGTTGTATCTTTTATATCATAATTAAACAAAAAAGGAGACGCCGTAACGGTACTATACTTTTTTGATGGCGCCTGCATCAGCCCACTCTGAAAACGTATTTCAACCCTGTCTGTCAGGCTTTTACTTCCAGTTAATTGATAAAAAACACGAAGAGTATCATAAAACATTATTCCCTTCTGAGAGAAGTTACCAGTTCTGTCTACAGGCAACATCAATGTTTGCTTGCTGCTATCTTTTGCCTGAAGAAAACAAAAAATAGTCTGATTCAACATCGAACTCTTATTCATATTCCCAAAGACGGTTCCCTTCAACTGCATATACTCAGTCTCTTTTGGATTGATGATATAAGGCAACCTGCCGTTTGTCACATCCTTCCAATTGAATCTGCGCCATCCATGTGTAAGCATCACCAAATCAAGATGTCTGAACACAGAGTCGTCTTTACTAGCAAAGTAATAGGAGGCGTTATGTATTTTTCCTTTAATATCACCACTTAGCAATAGGTCTGAAACAATATTACTGCTTGCATCAGTTAATAAGTTTGCATCGGTAACTGCTACCGACATATTAGAAAGTACGGAGTCATCTACTTCAATTTCTATGGTATTCTTAGCCCTTTTCTCCAGTCCCTGCTTGGTAATTCGCACTTTCGGCGTGAACAAGAACTTATAATTATTTACAAAAACAACCCTTTCTGCAATTGGGGTATAGTTGGCATCAAACAGTGTAATCTGCAATACCCCTGTTGGTAATTCGTTGGTTGGTATCTCTCCGATTGCTGACAAACGGGTGCTTAAATTAATTTTTGATTTGTAGATCTCATGCTGATTCATGTGTGCAATCACATACATTGTACTCATGTTTTCACCCGCATACTTTGACTTATTAACGAAAAAGATTGATTTGCTTTTTGTAGGTTCTACCTGCAAAGAAGCCCCTGTTTGTGCCCCAAGTGGTAACTGATTGGTATGTGTTACCCCATAATCATCTTGCCAAATTGCCGAAAATGGTTGTGTGCTGTCGGGTTGTATGGTAAAACTCCCCATTCCATCATGTTCAGTAATGAATGAGTCTAAGAATTCTCCTTTACTATTTTTTAATGCACCCACTGCATTTACAGGCAAACCAAATTCATTATTAATTAAGAATGCTACCCTGTTTACAACTCCATTTAACAAAACACCTCCTTCTGGAAAAAATTGAATGGTTGCAGTATGCGTTTTGGGAGGAGTAGCAGCAGCGGCTTCTTGGTTTGCCTTAGCAGGCTTTTTGTTCGCTTCTACATTCCCTGTTGTAGTTGCAGGAATCTGGTCTACCCTAATGTCTTTGTTATACAAAAAAGAAGAATCGAAATTAAGCATCCACTGCGTATATGCTTTCACGTGTAGAAACTTGCCATTGTAGTCACCAGGGATTGTAAATTGTCCTCTTGCACTTGCTTCAAACATAGGAGAGACGGCGTGTTTAATCAAGTTACCCTTATCATCAAACCAGTCTACATAAAAGTTCTTGCTATAATCAGATAAGTCCAAGCCGGTAATCACGTAGGCCTTATACCATACCGTTTCTCCTTTACTGTAAATGCCTTTATCGAAATGGATATGTATTTTCTCTTGTGGATACTCGTCTGCATATTTCTCCATCAATGAATCTATTTTCTGGGCACGGAGTTGATAGGATATTACGACTAGTAATACTGCAATGAGTGTAAATTTTCTTTTCATATTAATGTGATGTAGCTTTTGTGTGTACTGATGTATAAACCAAACAAAAGATTAAGAGCGGGATTCAATATTTTTATTATTTATTCCTCTTTCTTCCGCAAGCTCTCTTTGTTTCTTATTTTTTTATACTCTTCAAAATGTCTTTCAATGTAATAGCCTAATTCTAAGTCGTTAAAGTTTTGTAGCAAGTAATAATCTGGTCTAGCTTTCCTCATAAAAGTATCTAACTCTGGGCTGTTAAGTTTGGTTATCTTATGCACCAAAAGCTTAGAAAATCTGTAATTGATGTATTTGTCCTGCTCCTGTTCTATTAACCTGTTGTGTAGAAACATCAGGTTTCTATTTCTCCTGAACCTGAATACATTAATTAGTTCATCCAGATCCAAACCCACTGTTACCCCTCCTGGATTATACCCTTGATTCTCACTTAGTTTAATACCCGGCTTTTTAAAATCAAAGTACTTCTGATAATCTTTTCTATTCTGTATCGAGTCTAGCCTGTAATTCTTGTTTCTGACAGTTACTGCTGGCAATTCGAATACTTTCATGTGAATGCTTATGTCAAAATTATTCAAATCAGCAATCGTATCAATAGCATACCTCATTGTGTTCTTGCCCATCATCGAAAACCATATTGAATCCTTGTTTCTAACAGTAAAACTATACCTACCCAATGAGTCTGTAATTGTTCCTCTGCCCGAAGTACTCCTAACCAAAACGGCTTCTATCGGGTTTCTTCCTGTGATGTCGTAAACAGAGCCACTCACCGTAACAAACTGTGCTTTTGCTGGCAGATAAACCAACCCAAAAAGTAGCAAGCAGATAATGTAAGTGTGTCTTTTATTCAAAATATGTTCTTAAAAAGGTAATATTAAGGGAGTATCCGGTATACTTATTAAATCGATAGGCGAATTAACTGTTTTTTGTATTTAAAGCACAATTTGGTTTGATGGAATGCGAAGTTAATTACCCAACTTCTCTCCCCCCCATTCTAGGGGAAATTAATACAAAATGTAAAACCCATCTTTGTCATCAAATGATAATAGAATGACCGTAGATTGTTTAATGCCAATTGATATGATGATGAGCCTGAATGTTTTAATAATTGACGACGATCCCATTTTTGTTATGATGCACAAGCTGAAAGTGAAAATGAGCAGCATTGCTGATAATCCACAGACACACCACAATGGGAAATCTGCATGGGAATCTATCACCAATAATAAAGATGAAGATGCTTCTTTTCTACTATTTCTAGACATAAACATGCCGATAATGAATGGTTGGGACTTATTGAATGAATTGCAACGCTCACCCCTTTCTTCAAAAGTTTATGTTGCTTTGGTTACTTCTTCTATTGACAGAATGGACAAGGAACGCGCAAAAAAGTACCCGCAAGTGATTGGTTTTTATGAAAAGGCTCTGAATGTGGACACTTGTATTCAGATAAAAAACAATCCTGCCATTGCTCATTTCTTTGACAGTGACAGTACATTGAATTAGACGTTTTTAAGTTTTTCTAATATCCCTTTGTTTTTCTTTGTTATCACAAAAAAGCCCTTGAAGTAAACTTCAAGGGCTTTTTTGATTAATACAATATCACTAAATTATGATTGACTATTCTTCGTCTTCTACATCTCTGATGCCTAGGCCTGCTGTCTGCGCCTCAAATATTTTGGCTCTGATTTTACCCTCAATCTCATTTGCTAATTCGGGATTATCTCTCAACAAACCCTTTACTGCATCTCTTCCTTGGCCCAATTTGTTTGCTTCATAACTAAACCAGCTACCACTCTTGTTTATAAAGCCAAGTTCCACACCCATATCTATTATCTCACCTAGCTTACTGATACCTTCTCCAAACATGATGTCGAACTCAGCAGCCCTGAATGGAGGTGCTACTTTATTCTTTACCACCTTCACTTTCACGTGGTTACCAATTGCTTCGTCGCCATCTTTTATTTGTGCAGACCTACGGATATCCAACCTGATAGATGCATAAAACTTCAAAGCATTACCACCGGTTGTCGTTTCGGGATTACCAAACATTACCCCAATCTTTTCTCTCAACTGATTGATGAAGATGCAGATAGTATTGGTTTTGTTGATGGTGGCGGTTAGTTTTCTCAATGCCTGACTCATCAAACGGGCTTGAAGACCCATTTTGCTATCACCCATTTCTCCTTCTAACTCACTCTTTGGCACCAATGCAGCCACGGAATCTATCACTACTACGTCCAATGCACCAGAAAGAATTAATCTGTCGGCTATTTCCAATGCCTGTTCGCCATAGTCTGGCTGAGAAATCAATAGATTGTCTACATCTACCCCAAGCTTTTGTGCGTAAGAACTATCGAAAGCGTGTTCGGCATCTATAATGGCACACATACCACCTTTCTTTTGTGCTTCAGCAATGATGTGTATTGCCAACGTTGTTTTACCACTACTTTCTGGACCATATATTTCTACTACTCTTCCTTTTGGTATTCCACCGACACCCAATGCTGCATCCAAACCGATGGAACCTGTAGAGATTACCTCTATGGGTTCTTTGCTTTTTTCGTTCATCAGCATCACACTTCCCTTACCATAGTCTTTGTCTATTTTGTCCATGGTAAGCTTGAGGGCTTTCATTTTTTCTGCATTCAACATAACATTCAATATTTATTGTCCAAAATTAGCGTTGCTGCGAAGGTAATGGTATTTACTTATTAACACTAAAAATATTAGTTTTTTGTGCCTGATAATGGTAAACGATTAATGACTAATACTAAAAAAATTATTATTAAGTAGTAGTTATTAGCCATTATTCCTATGTTTTATATTGTTTTTAGTAATACGATTGCTGTTGTGGTTGTTTCTCCGAGTACGAACTTGGTGGGAATGATCTGGGTGATGTAGCCTGTTGCTGAATAGGTGACATGATAGGTACCCCCGACGAATTGCTCTATTTCGGCAATACCGGAAATGTTGGAGAGAGCTGTTTTTGTTTCGGTGTCGAACGCTATTTCTATTGTTGCGCCTTCTATTACTTCTCCTAAAATATTGGTGAAGGTGGTGATGAGTGCTGTGTGTTTTACTGATTCGTGGTTTTTCTTGGCATTCTCGAAATTGCCTACCAGACTAGGATTGGCGAACAGGCCTGTTTTGAACCTACCTAAGATTGACTTTTCTAGTAGGACTATCTTTTCATCTACCAAAAGGAATGCTGTTTCTATGTCTACGTTGGACGTTTTGTTGTTGCCGATGACGGTGCTGGGAGCGGCAATCTTGTCTTGTGCAGCGGTGATGGCAATACCTACTGCAGTGAGCTCGGCAGCTGTGATGTCGTAATCGGCGATGAGTGCGACACTATTGTCATTTAGGGAAATTAGGATGTTTTGCGCTAGCAATATTTGCTCGACTTCTGTGAGGAGTTTGAAATAACTAACCTCTACCTGGAATGTTGATAGAAGGGTTTCGTCGGCTATATCAAAAGCAAATAGGTATGCACGGTTGGCGAGGGAAACAATAGTGTCTATCATAGCTATAAACTCTTTGTTTTTGGCAATTGTTACTGGGGAGGATTTGTTGGTGGTTGAGGTTGGCAACAATAGTTTGAGTGCTGTGAAAGCGGCTTTGAACTGTGTGATAGATTGAAGCAAACGATTGATACCTGCGAAAAGGAGGTTGTAAAATAGAAGGAATGCAACTATTCTGTTGTACGATGCGAACTTAGCTGTTTGAGACTTTGTCATTTTTTTTAATTTAGAAGTGAATTGTTTGTGTTTAGTGAAAAATTATGAATAAAAAGATGCGGTTTATTTGACAATGGGTGGGGTTTATTTGATGTCACCTGCCCTTTATTTGAAATGGGGTAGGGTTTATTTGATGTTTGGTGGGGTTTATTTGACTTTATGTATGCTTTATTGTCAGTCGGGTGAGGTTTATTTGACTTCATGTATGCTTCATTGTCAGTCGGGTGGGGTTTATTTGAAGTCTGGTGGGGTTTATTTGATGTTGGGTATGCGTTTATTATCATTGCTAGACCTAAAACCTGAAATTGGTGTTTGGTTAGTGGACAATTGAAGGTGATTGGGGGCGTTGGATGAGCATTTGCGGGTGATGTGTGAAAGAGATACATTGTTACTGTTTTAATGAGATGTGAAGGTGGGGGGACTTGGGGCTTTGATTGTTATACAATAATTACTAAAAGTTGTATAATTCACAGGTGATGGTTGATTCTATCAATATTGGAGCGTTCCATTGCTGTCATCCCGTAGGGATCTAACCGAATAATAGGCTAATGGTGGATAGTTTGGTTAGATCTCTACGAGATGACAAGCATTACACTAATTCGCGTCATTTCGAGGCACGAGAAATCTAACCGAGGATTGGAAGCAAAATAGGATGATGAGATTTCTCCTAGGGTCGAAATGACGCTTACAGGGGTTGGAGTGGCTGAAGTTGCAGCTATCGGGAGGTGTTTTATTGCACGATTGCTGTCATCCCGCAGGGATCTAACCGAATAATAGGCAAATGTTGGATAGTGTTTGGTTAGATCTCTACGAGATGAC
>CANGFK010000120.1 GCA_947452925.1 Chitinophagaceae bacterium
ACGTATGTAAAAGCTTTATTCATATCAATTTTGTTTTATCACTAGAAACACAGTGTAAAAGGATATAAAACCGGGTAATTGCTTTTCACCAAATTATCTTAAAAACTAAACCGAAAGCCTATAATGTTCCTATTTATAATACTCTCCAGCTGGTTGCCTGTACAATTTGTTTTGTTGATATACTTTAAAGAAACTCTGTTCCTTGGTATGTGTATTGGCCCATAGCTGATAATCTTCTGCACTAGCCGTTTCGCCAAATACCCATTGATTATAAGCATCAAACAGCCCTTCTTTTATCAGGTAGTGAAAATGATCAAATAGGTAAAAAGGTGTTGTTTCATTTTGTTTATTGTAAAACCAACTCAATATGAACCTTGTTCTCAATGCGCCAAGTGTTTCGGCAGTAACTATAGCCTTTGTAACCGAGCTAGCAGTACTGATGTTATTGTACCATGCTTTCTGAAAAGCAGTATTGTTGGGATTGGTTACTAACTTATCCAATTGGTCTCCACTAAACACTTTTTTATAGGCATCAAATAATTTCACTTTTATAAGGGCTGTATGTGCGCTATAGCTTTCAATATTGATAAATATCTCGCCATATTGTATTACCCAAAACAAATCTTCCTTCACTTTACTGTAATACATGGTGGCATTATAATAATTGCTACTATAATTAGGGTCTGCTTTAATGCCTGCCTCCCATTGCAAGATGGCGTCGGACAGTTTGTTTTGCATGGCATATAATTCCCCAAACTCATTGTACAAGACACCACTCTCGGGAAATTTTTTCAATCCTTGCTTATACAGCTCTTCTGCTTCCTTATAAGCAGCCTTACCCTTGTATGCCATCCCAAATGTCTGGTAAGACTGTTCATTTGCATCAGGCTTTGCAATCAATTGCTTGCCCAGTTCTATTGCTTTTGTGTAGTCTTTATTAAGTATAAGTACGTAACAATAGTCGTTTAATGCATCTATATTGTCTGGGTCTATCTTCAACAAGGCATTATAGCTTACAACTGCATTATCCAAATCACCTTGCATCAAAAATCCTCTAGCTGTTTTGTACAACTCCTTTGGTGTTTGAGAATAGGCAGATGAAAGAGCCCCAATAAAAATGAAAAGTAAAACTAAATGCTTCATAATAAATTCCTTTTGAGCGCTATAAAAGTAAGGTATGACTACAATATATACCTGTCTTTCAATTCTCCACAAACTCTTCTAATAGTTGTATCAATTGGAGAATATGAAAATGCTGGTAATGCTTTTAGTAGTTTGCTATTATCAAAGTGCACTTTGGTTTGAGCAGTATGCGCTGTTTCTTTGGTAAGTAACGGTTTCTTCTTGGTAAAAAATTCTTTTATTGCTTCCATCCGCCACACAAGAGAAGCAATGGTTTTGGTAACTTCCTTATATGGTGGCTTTTTGCCAAATTGCCTAGCTATCTGTGTAAATATTTCTCTGTAACCAATATTATCTCCATTCAAAATAAAACGTTCCCCCGTTATGTTACTATCCATTAGCAATACCATTGCTTTCACAACATCTACAACATCTACAAATCCGGTAACTCCATTCGTAAACCAAGGGAATTCATTGTAGGCAGACTTGAAAATGGCTGCACTACCCTTATCCCAATCAGAGGAACCCAATATGATTGTCGGATTCACAATTACAGCATTTAATCCTTCTCCAATACCTCTCCATACTTCCATTTCGGAGAGATACTTTGTTTTGGCATATACACTTCCACCTGTTTTTTCATCCCACTTGGTTGATTCATCAATCGATTTATCTTCCGAGAACCTGCCAAGTGCCGCTACAGAACTAACGTGCACCAGCTTCTCTATTCCCGCATCAATGCTTGCATTTACAATGTTAGCAGTCCCTTCAACATTGGTTTGAAAAAGCTTTCTCTTATCTTTAGGATTAAAAGAAACCATTGCTGCACAATGATAAACTTGCGTTATACCTTCCAATGCTGTTTCCACATCCAATACATCTAAGATGTCTCCTTGAAACCATTCTAAATTATTATCTGCAATAGCTGGATGGTTGTGACGATACAAAGCCCTTACCCTTTTTCCTTCTTTCAGAAGAAAAGGTATCAAGTGACTTCCTACCAAACCACTACCACCCGTTACTAATATCACAATAATGATTTAATGATTAATATGAGAAAATGATTCTTATGCCCTCACTATATCTGCCCCTATAGCCCTTAATCTTGCATCGATGTTTTGATATCCTCTATCTATCTGCTCAATATTCTGAATAGTACTTTTTCCGTCGGCACTCAATGCTGCAATCAATAAAGCCTGCCCAGCTCTGATATCTGGACTGGTCATAGTAATACCTCGTAAAGCATATTTTCTTCCCAACCCAATTACAGTTGCACGATGGGGATCACAAAGAATAATCTGTGCGCCCATATCAATCAGTTTATCTACAAAGAACAACCGGCTCTCAAACATTTTCTGATGAATAAGTACACTACCCTTCGCCTGAGTTGCTATTACCAACATGATACTAATTAAATCGGGTGTAAAACCTGGCCATGGATGGTCATAGATAGTCAAAATGCCACCATCCAGATAAGTGGTTACTTCATAGCTATCCTGAGCAGGAACATAGATATCATCTCCTTTCAATTCAAATTGAATACCCATCTGTGCAAACTTCTCTGGTATCATCCCCAAGTGATGAACGCCCGCTCCTTTGATGGTTAGTTCACTTTGTGTCATAGCTGCCAACCCAATAAAACTTCCTACTTCAATCATATCGGGCAGCATCTTGTGGTCGGTTCCTTTTAGTTTTTCAACGCCTTCAATCACTAATAAATTACTTCCAATACCCGCAATTTTTGCTCCCATTCTGCAAAGCATGTTGCAAAGTTGTTGTAAGTAAGGTTCGCAAGCGGCATTATAAATGGTCGTTGTTCCCTCTGCCAAAACTGCTGCCATCAAAATGTTCGCAGTCCCGGTTACCGAAGGTTCATCTAACAACATATAGGCACCATGCAATTGAGGAGCAGTAAGTTTGAAAACAAAATGTGTGTCATCATATTCAAACTTTGCCCCTAGCTTTTCAAATCCAATAATATGCGTGTCCAACCGACGCCGACCAATTTTATCTCCACCCGGTTTGGGGATATATGCCTTTTTAAATCTTGCCAGCATTGGGCCTGCCAACATAACCGAGCCCCTTAAACGGCCACCTTTTATTCTGAATGCTTCGGAAGTAAAATAATCTGTGTCTACATTGTCTGCAGTGAAAGTACAAGTATGCCGGTCTTTTCTATCCACCTTCACCCCCATATCTTCCAATAGTTCTATCAGTAAGTTTACATCTAAAATGTCGGGGATGTTGTTTATTGTAACAGGTTCCGGGGTTAATAATACAGCGCTTAATATTTGCAAGGCTTCATTTTTTGCCCCCTGAGGAATGATAGTTCCCTTCAATTGATTGCCTCCGTGTACGATAAATGATGCCATTATGTTCTAATTAATCGATATAGAAAGCGTAAAAGTAGGGAGTTGGGGTCTAAATTGAATAAAAAGTACCCCACCGATAGTAGATTAACAATACAAGAAGCGTCGTTTTTCTTCTTTAACGGAAGCCGTACTGATTTATTTTAGAAAAAAGCGAATGAACAAGTTAGTATTAAGAGGGGCTTTATTTGTAAAGGTATTACTTGAAATATTACTGATTGGTTTACTAACAACTGCCCCAATCTCCATTTTTTTGTATTGATAGCCCATTTCTAGTTTACCAACTGCAAAGCTAGATTTCAACAAATCCCACTCTCTGCTAGATTTATCAATCCCAAATATGCTATCATGGGCAATTATTGTGTTGTTTTTGAAAACCCTGTTCGCAATCACTGCACTTTGCAGCCAGTTATTTGAAACACCCAATCCAATTTTTATCCTATCCGACAACTGGTATTGATACATCAGTGTTGCCTCCATACTGATTAGCTTGTTGATGGAAACTTGTTCTGAATAAGCTACTTGTTGAGGAAGGTTATCTTCATTAGCCCCATGCTGGATAGTGACATTGTAGTTGTTGTTACTGATAACGTGCTTGTTATCCAGATAATATTGCGAATAAGGATTGAAAGCTAGTAGTAACCGTTGCTTTTTACTCAGATTCTTTGTTATGAATACCTGGGGTACCAGCAATGACAATGGTTGTCTTTTGCCGTTTACATCCAATGAATTGGCGCTAGCTTCAACAGGTACATTCAGTTGCAAGCCAATATGGAACAGACCCACTTTTGTGCTTTTGGGCGAAGTCTTGCTGGTGACAATTGCCGTGGCAGAAGTTAGAGAATCTGCTGAATGCTTTGTGGTTGTATCAGTTGCTGTTGACTTACTCTCAACTTTTTTATCAATTGCCTTATCCTCTTTAGATTCTGTTGCTGTATAGCTGTCAGCAACTGGATTTTCAGGTTTAGTTAGATGCTTATATGCCAAATCTGTACTATTTCCATTAGTAGAATTATTGAATTTGGCCCCTGCTGGGACAGTAGAAGAAGCAACTACGCCACCTTTTTGAATTGTATTTGTACTGTTGTCGGCGGGGTTTACAATAGCTATATCTCTGGGTTTACTCTTTTTAAACAATGATTTTCCAACTATTATCGGCAGTGCTACAGCAGAAACAGCAGGGGTTGAAACACTTCCTGCTTTGCTGGACTTTACAGTTGCGAGTGTGTGTTGTTTATTTTCATTCAAAATGACCAGACCACTGATCAAACCAATGACAAGAATGCTTATACAGAAAATGAATACTCGTTTCCTTCTTTTTCTTCTTGCTGCTTCTTTGTCCAAATTGGGTTTCAAAGTAGCCCAAGCTGCTTCAAAAGGGATTGAAGGCGGCATTGCCCCCTCCCTTTTTTCGTCTATATTGCCAAAATTATTTTGCATAGACCTTAGTATTTGTGTTGTTATTATAGATTAATTTCAGTTTATTTCTTCCATCGTTCAAATGCCATTTCACAGTTCCTTCTTTCATATCCAGACACAGCGCAATCTCTTTAATCAGAAAACCTTCTATGTAAAACAAATTAAAAACTGCCCTGGTAGTGTTGGTAAGTGTCTTTAGAAAAGAAATAACTGTTTCTTCATCAGCATCTTTAAAAGGATTGATGCTTGTTTCTGCCCTCATTTCCGCCATTGCATCCAAATAAGCCATTTCCTTTTCCTTAGCCCTCACCTGAGAGATAGCCGCATTTCTTACCACTCCGTACATCCATCCAAAGAAGTTTCCTTTTTTGGCATCATACTTCTCAATGTTATTAAAAGCATTCAGCATTCCATTGTTCAAAGCAGTGATGATATCGTGTTCATCATCAAAAAATTTACGGCACAATGCAAATAAGTCATCATAGAAATGCCTGTAAAGCTTTTCCTGACTTAACCTGTCATATTTCAGGCACCCTTGCACTAATATTTCTATTTCTTCCGTCAAATTTTTTTCTAATTAGTACAAAGAAAGTAGGAAATAAGATTCAAAGTACATATACCTCCCTTTTTCTCAGGGTAATTTGCTCCTTCCTTCGCGAAGTTTACTTCTTCCTTCATGTAGTATATATCTTCCTTGGTGAAGTCTATTCATTCCATGGTCAAATCTATTTCTTCCTTCACAAAATCTATTTCTTCCTTCCTGAAGTTTGTTCCTTCCTTGGTGAAGGAAAGACCTCCCTTCGCGAAGTTTACTTCTTCCTTCACGAAGTTTTTCATGGATTTTACAATAAACAACCCAATTATTGCACCACCAACGGATAAATAGTCACGGCATTATTACCTGTCCAACTAAAACTAAAGACTCCAGTTGCACTCAATGTAACTGTCCCTGTATAAGTATCGTTACCAAAATTGACCGTAAATGGAAAAGTGCCAACAGTCATATTGGTAATTGAATTGATGCAAGTAGCAGGTTTTATGCTCGAACATGGTACGGCGGCCATCACCACACCACCGTAATTGAGCGTATATTGCTGGTTGCTACTATCCACCAAACTCAACACGCTATCTGTATAGCATTGATAATTGTAGTGCGTATTGGCAGTGAGCACCAGTGTTTTATTGCCTTTGTTGTCTTTTTGAACAGAGGGTGTAATGACCAATTTATCGCTAAAAATAAAAGGAACAGTATCTATTGAAGGATTATTGACAGCAGGATTTTCTAGCCAAATAGTACGACTAGCAGACTTATTACCTGCCGAAATGCGCACGTTTCCTGTCAGGCCACCTCCAAAACTAAAAGTAGCAGGGTTAGCTGAGGTATTGATGGAACTAACATTGCCGGTTGTTGTCCATGCAAGACCATTGGGATCTGGAGAATTATTGACAGAAAAAGAAACGTTTTGATAGGGTAAAACATTGACAATCTGCGATGCCCTCAAACTAAAACCCGTATCGATGTCTTGATAAGCACTATCTGAAACAGTAACAATATAGGTTGCTTTGGTAAAATTTGTGGTAGCCGTAACGGTATAAACACCACCCTTATTGAAAGACAGGGAGGCATATACCCCAACTGCACTGATGTAATAATTTTTGTTTGGAGACACCTGCCATTTAACGATGCTAGCATTATTTCCATTATTAAAAGAAAGCAATAGTGGCTCGCTCTGCTTGACAACAGGCACAGAATCGGTGAACAGATTGGCAACAGAATTCACTCCACTGCTCGTGTCTTTTTTGCAAGAAATTGCCAAGAGGCAAATTGCTAGAAAGAGAAAACTGCAATATTTACATTTCATACATTTTTTGTTAAAACCAGTCGGGCTTCTTAGTTCCCAACTGGTTGATTAATTGTTTTTGGTTGATATTTAATTTAGGGTTTTATAACCTTACATCAGTAAAAGGATAACGGCCTATTCAACCACGATTTTTTCATTGACTAGTGTGCCATCTGTAATCTGGAGTTGTACTATGTAATTCCCGGGGCTAAGGTTAATTTTTACTTTGTTGAGGCTGCTAGCAGAATTAATACTTTTCTTAGCATACATCAACTTTCCTTTAGTGTCTAAAATGTCTACCTCTTTCACATTATTTCCATTGATCATGATAAACTTCCTGGCAGGATTGGGGTAGATGGAATACTGGTTGTTATTAGTCGCCAATGGCACACCAATAATTTTACTAGTTTGAGTGCTGCCATCTTTATTTACAAGTTTAAGCCTATAGTATACTTTGGTAGCACCATTTTTTACTTTATCAGAAAGGGTATACTGATTGAGTCCTGCACTTCCTTTTGCAGAAAGCAGATTGATGGGGGCAAAGTTGGTGCTATCAAAACTTCTATCAATTTCGATGGCGATTGTATTTGTTTCATTGGTAGTAGAAAACTGAATACCCGCATAGCGATAAGTTATTGCATTGGCAGTAAATGACTTTACGGCAACGGAAAGATTGGCAGGCACAGAATAACATATTTCCAAACGAGGCCTTTTGGTGGTATCGCTAGCCAAACCAGATTCGAAGACTAATGAGTTGTAGGGATCATTTTCTGTTTGCAGTCTGAATAACATACCATAATTGCTATCTGGCTTGTTTACCCAACTTTGAGTGTAAGCAGTTATGTCTGCTACATAATCTTGTGAGGTATTTGTACTTTGTGGAAGCACTACTTCTGTTGCAGTATCAACCACTAATGGTGTAAAGTAGTTGGTAGAATCCATCTTCCAATGCGAATATACTTTTTGCAACAGACCAATATTGTTAGTACCATAAGTAGGGCTTCCTGAAATTCCGTTCAGGTTTTTAAGTTTTGAATACAGATAAAGCTTTGCACTTTTAACGATTGCATTTGTAGGCAATTGGCTTACATCGTACTTAATAAGAGATCTGCCATTGTAGTTTGGTATGCCAATGCTACTTGCTGTCCAGGCAAAAGCATACAATTCAGTTCCAGCAGTATCTCCACGTGGGCCAGCATTGGGATCGTTTAAAAAGGAACTTGTCTGAAATGCCTTATTGGTAGGAGACCCAACCATAACCAATGAGGAGTCGCAAGTGGGAATAGTATCTTTTGAGCTAGGATTGGGTGCAATGTATAAAGTATTTACCTCGGTTACACTCAAAGCTCTGTTATAAATTCGGATATCATCTAAAACACCATTGAACCAATAGGGAGTACTGGCAATGCTGAAATACCTACCTAAGTAAATATCGTTTGTATTGAATTTAATTTTTGCAAAATTTGCAGAAATCAAACTGTCATTAACATACAGTTTAGATGTATCGCCATCATTTGTATAAACTACATGGTACCAAGAACCCGAATGTATGAAAAGATTAGGGCTGCCTGCAGTTAGCATTCCAAAGAAGAATTCATGAGCTGTATCTGCTGGATAATTGCACTGATTAATTCCTAGCTTATTATCATAAGCAGTGGCAGAAAAAACAGCCCCATATCCAGTTTCACTTTCTAACCCTTTACATAAAAGATAGTTCCCTCCACAAGTACCGGTATAAAAACCATTAGGCTTTACCCACAGGCTTAATGAAACTGCTGGTCCTGTGTTGAGAGAAGGGCTGCCTGGTATTTGAATATAACTGCTACTTCCATTAAATGAATAAGCACTATTTGCATTCCCAAATCTATCAGTTGTTAATGTAGCATTATTGAATGAAGGGTTATTACCATTGCCACTAGAATCTTTTGAATTGCCAGAAAAAGGATAATAAGCCATCAACCCCTTTTCAAGAGTTGTTTGAGCTGATGCAAACGCAACAATCAAGATTAACGTTAATAATAAATATATTTTTTTCATTCCTTTTTTGTTAATACGCACCTATTCTACTATCACTTTCTTTGTAATTATTTTTCCATCTGTCATCAAGAGCCGAGCTAAATAAGTTCCTCCACTCAATTTAAATTCCAACTTATTCTGTGTTGCATTGCCTAGC
>CANGFK010000121.1 GCA_947452925.1 Chitinophagaceae bacterium
GATGATTTGGTGATGTTGGCTCTCAAAATATAATTGGAAGCATACAATGACGCAATCAATACCAAAAAAGTAAAAAACAAATAGGCAAATAGGGTCACCAACTCTATAAAACGATTCTGTGTTTGGGCAATTACGACCACTTTCCCCTTACCAGCATTATACCAAAGCTCTTCCGCGTTGCCATTGAAGCTTTCTGCGAAGTCGTGTGGAAGCAACTTGGACGGTTTTATCTTTAAAGGAAAGTCATAGTCGTTCGATTTGCTGATGAGCCGTCCATTCAGGTACAATGCTTTGGCATAATCATTCTGTCCCGTAAAGTTTTCGTCATCATCCGACTGACTAAACAATACAGGATACAACGCTTCGCTCTTATATTTCTTTGGTTTGGCAACTAAAAACAGATACCCCATCGGATTGTCCTGCGAACCAATCATAATAGAATAAATATAGCTCACCTGATCTGGACTATTCTCCCAAGTGTACAGGTTTGGCACATCTGTTTGTTTACTTCTGATGAAAATAATAGAGGTTAACGACGGATAATTAAACGTTGTGTCCTCATTGAACAATGGTTGATAAAATTGATTGAAAGTATAGATACTTGTTTCGAATCTATTGAGATAACCCGTGAAGTTTTCATTAATAATACTGTCTTTTATCTTTTTGTTGGTCGCTTCTTTCAACAAGCGGGGAAAGTTACTTTCCAATGCTTTCTCATTGATGTTCGATAGCGCAATACTCAACACATTTTCGCCATTGGCATCGTTCTGCAATACTACTCTTTCGGCGGTTTTCTTCCTTTGTGAGAGGTCCAAAGTCTGGTTTTGCCAGCTGATGAGCAAGGTTATACTCAATGCAAAAAACATAATCCAGAAAAGAAAGAAAGAAGACTTCTGAATGGAGATACTACTGTCTTGTTTGCGACTATTGATGATAACCAGGTAAATGATTACCCATAATAATATCAGAAAATTGAGCTCAGTAGCAGTACTGATGGTGAACGTGATATAAAAAAGCCCAGCTATTACTGCACTAAGGAGTTGAAAGTGCAAAGGTGTGTTGGTTGTGAGTACGGGGCGCAGAATTACGTGCGACAGATGGTAGAAAGTGACGCCCAAAAAGGCAAGCACTACAAAACTGACCACACTAAACAGCGTAAGACTGAAGAAATGGGTTACATCGAACGAAATTTTAGAATCTAGTATCAGCGTACTGATGATGCGCGTCATGGCAAAGGCCAATGCTACCAGCAAAACGACATTCAGGTACTTTACAAACGTGTATTTTGCATACAAATAGGACGGTTTACTCTTGAGGGTACTGAATTTCCAGAAGCCGACAATCCAGAATAGCAAGATACTGTTCACCAATAGCTGACCAAGAGAAGAATGCACCGCATTAGACGCATAAACCGACGGATCAAAGAGACTTAACCGACTAAAATCGAAAGGAAAAGGGAAGTAATAAGTGATTATCCGCATCGTTCCCACCACACTCACCAGTAATAGCAGAGCAGCCCGCGCACCATGCACCCTCGAAATATCGATGGCGCTTCTATTGAGGAACATAATGAGTGCCAACACAAAAAGTACCCGTAACAGTATCGTAAAAAAGTCGTATCCTGCATAGATATGCCCCTCTTTCTGACTAATTTTAAACAAAGTCTCCCGCTGCGAATTGATTATCGGCAACGCATTGGTGTCATTACTTATCTCATATTGCTCACTCAGCTTGGGGAAGCCATCAAAGTCCTTGTGCAGGTAGTCATTATCTATAAAATAGCTCCACCTGATAGGAATTACCGCCACCAGCAGTATCTTTTTGCTGGGTAAGCTGATGGTTTGCTTAATTACTTCCTGCTCCCCGTTTTGTCTTGTAGCAAAGTAATAACCATCTTTCTGCAACAGGTCCTCGGTAGGGATGGTGAAAGTATTATTGTTCCAATAAGTGAGAATAGGACTACCTACATCATTGGTTTTATACAAAAAAAGGCCAAAAGCTTGCTTGGTAAGGTCCAGTTTTTTGTCGGAAGCAGTATCTGTTACCAGCAGTTGCAACAAATTGGTATCGGCAGCAATGCGTTGAATACTCTTTTCGGCTTGAGTCAGTTTGAACTCTAGTTTATCTTTCACTTTTACGGGCGAAGAATCGTAAGCCCAGTAGTTAGTGATTACAAAAGAGATAGTATACAGCCACGCTGCAATAATTAGCAGGTATCCATGCTTATAAAATGCTGTACGTAGTGTATGAATCAATTAATACTATTTATTTATCATCAAGAATTTAACCGCAAAGTTCACAAAGTGTTATCGCAAAGGGATACAAAGAATTGAAATGAAATAACAACATTACACTTAATATATTTTACGCTAAACCTTTACGCTGTGTGCTTTTGCTTTCTATTCTTTGTGGTTAATTCTTTCCTTTTTTACATAAACCTTTGTGCCCTTTGCGAAAAACCTTTGCATACTTTGCGGTTAAACCCTCCTTCTTTTCACTTCATTCCAGATGTCGTCCATCTCTGTCAGCGTCATATCCGCCAGGTTCTTGCCTTTCTCTGCTGCAATAGCCTCCATTTGTTGAAAGCGGTTGATAAACTTCACATTCGTCTTCTCCAAAACCCCTTCTGCGTCTATCTTCAAAAACCGTGCATAGTTAATCAGGCTGAATAATACATCCCCAAATTCCTCTTCAATGTGGGCTTGGTCCTCTTCTGCAATCGCTTCATGCAATTCCCCAATCTCCTCTTCCACTTTCTTCCAAACGTCTTCTTTATTCTCCCATTCAAAGCCCACTTGCATCGCTTTTTCTTGAATCCTTGTCGCTTTCACCATCGATGGCAGCGACTTAGGCACGCCTTCCAGCACACTCTTCTTCCCTTTTCCCTCTTTCAGTTTCAGTTGTTCCCAGTTACGTTTCACATCTTCCTCATCATTCACCGTAACGTCGCCATAAATGTGTGGATGACGATGAATCAGCTTTTTACTAATCCCCTCCAACACATCTTCCAGCGTAAACTGACCTTGTTCTGCACCAATTTTACTATAAAACAGCAGGTGAAGCAGTACATCGCCCAGTTCTTCTTTGATGCCTTGCCAGTCTTCGGCAGTTATTGCATCCGTCAGTTCATAAGTCTCCTCAATGGTAAGCGGGCGCAGTGTATGAATGGTTTGTTTCTTATCCCACGGGCATTTTTCCCGCAGGTCATCCATTATTTGTACTAGTTTTAAGAAGCTGTCTGAAAGCATGTGTTTAGTTATGAGTGATGAAAAGTAATAAAGTCGTAAGTGGTAAGTAATAAGTAGTAGGTATTTAGCTATTTTTAAGTTCCTTTTGTTTCATATAACTTAATAAACCAAGTATATGTTCCTTTAAATGATTTGTAAAAGTGAAATCAAAGAACCACAAACCGTCAACTAAACTATTGTTTTCGATTCTCCATTTAATTTTTAATAAGTCTGTTGTAATATCAAGCAAGTCATCTACAGCATCACCTAATCCCCACTCTGGTTCCTTATCATCTTCAGTCATATTTAATGCAGAATGATAAAAACCGAAATCAGGGAAGTTTAATCCAATGTTTTCTCTAATATTAGGCAGCGTACTTATATTAAAATCTGGATAATCAAGATATTCTTGTTCAAATTCTATATCAAAATAAAATTGGTATAGCTTAATAAGATGCCTTTCTAAATCTCTTTCTTTGTCAGATAAGTTGATATTAGGATTAAGTCCAAATTTTGTTATTTCATTTATTAGCTCTATGAATCCTTCCATTATTTATTTTTCTCTTTTACACTTCTACATCAACAATTTTCTTCCCCCGCAAGTAAAGATAATTATCTACTCAACACAAAAACCTCCTTCCTTTAATTAATTAAACATACAAACTCCCTTTTATCAATAAAGTTCATTACCAACTTCTACCAATATTTTATAAGCACCAGTTTTAAAGTTATCCTTTGCCATCACGATGTGTATATGGCTATAAAACTCTTTGGACTTTGCATCAGTAAACTCAGAAATGTTAGCCTCACTGACTGATGAAAATCGTTTTTTAGTACTCAAAGGCGTAAACCTGTCCAACAGCTTCTGATAAGCAATTGCAGCAGGGATTGATTCATCAAATTCAAACCAAAGTTTTAGGTCTTCCAGGTTATCATTATCACTATTTGCCAAATAATTCTTTGTATAAAACTCTACTTTGCCCTGAGTAAAAGGCGCATCGAAGAAAGGGTGTTTATTAAATAGGAAAGTATGCAATTCTAAGTTGAAAGCAGGCTTTGCTTTGGATCTTTCCATAGATATACTTGTTATTTTAGCTGTATTTCGCTTATAAACTATTGCTGAATACTTATGAACAAAAGCAGAAATGCTTGTATCCGGATTAGCTGATAGTAATTTGAAATACAATTCATCTGTGCTACTTGCTAAACTTTGACAAAAGGACACCTTTACTATAAAAAGGAATAGAATTGATAGTAAATAACGATTCATTTTAATTTAATAGATTTTAAAAAGTAGAGATATTATCCCCCGCAAGTAAAGATAATTATCCATCCAATTATTTGCCCCGATGAAATGTATCGATGCTTTCCCCTGCAAGAATTAAAGTGTCTTTTCCTTTGAATTTTGTGCCATAGGATACCCAATAATCCTTATCAACCTCAATTTTTAAGCTATCTGATTCTATTTTGTACTTACAATATTTCAATGCATCAACATAAAAAACTCTTTTCTTATCAATTTCAAAGGCAGCGCTTGGCGCACTTGTATCAGAAGACCACCAAATACCTATAATCTTTTTATTTATCGGGTTACTATCAACTTTATTTTCAACTTGCGCTTGAGAGATAGTTTGCTTTGCTAAATCATTTTCTGCAATTTGGTCATTCTTTTCACTTTTTAGTCCGCAAGATGCTAAAACTAGCAATAAGAGTACTTGGATCTTATATATACTTTTCATTTCGATGTAGTTTAGTTTCAAATTAAATATCCCGCAAGTAAAGATAATTATCCATTCAACACAAAAACCGCCTTCCTTTTCTTTACAAAGGAATGTTTCGCTTAAAGCGAAGCCTTCCTTATACAAATTATATTATTTAATGTCAAAATTACCTTTAACCACTGCGTAATAAGTACCGTCAGGTACAAAATATTGGTAGAAAATAATGAATAAGACAGTCTAAAGTCCCTTTTGGGACGATATATTAAACAGATATACCGCAACTACAGCACTTTTACGCATTGGTTTGTCTAGTTCTACCTATATTTAGTACCTAATGGTACTAAAACCGTTTAATTTACTTAATAAAGTATCTTTAATCCCCATATTTACTGCTAAAAATGACCTAATACCTACATAAATTAATCCTTTTCTTACATAAACTTGCTTAATTCTTACATAGAATAACCCGTTTCTTACATAAACCTACCCAATTCTTACATAGAACAGGTTAAAAACACAAGGAAAAGGGCTGGTTTATGTAAGAATAAACAAGCTTCATGTAAGTAATAGACATTTCTGTGTAAGAACTTAAATGGGATTGAACAAAAATGTTCCAGAATCGGTACCAGAAGGATTACTTACAGAGAAAATACTGTATCCTTTTGTAAGAATAACCTCACTCCCTGCTTTTAATATCAGAGGAATGCCTGCAATGATTTTGCCCCTATACACATTTAAATCTTTAGTGCCCAAATTGCTAACAATACTGCCCACTTTTGCCCTGAATGCCAACCTATTTTCCCCCTTTTTTAGTTCTATTATGCGCTCTTTTGCTATTTTAACGGTGTTTACGATATCATAGCCGTAGTCGCAGAGTGCTTTTGTATTATCAATAAAAATACGTATCAAAAAAGCACCTATAATGTTGCTGTCTATAAGCGATTTGGCGAAGCATTTATCTCTTCTTTGACGATAAAGTTCTGAATTTGCTTTTTTAGACTTTGCTCCTGAATCTTTTTTTAAGGCAGCGGCTGCATTGGTGGCGTCAACTTCCAAATCAATCGTATTCTCTGTGAGGTATGGCAGCAAAGGATTGGGTAATATGGTATAACTATCACTTTTTGCCTTCATCTTCATAAATAATTCCACCCTTTTTTGAGTGCCCAATGGATATTTTATCTTACCGGAAATAGAGATTGTGCCTCCCCAATCTGTAAGGTTTTTGAAGTTGGTATTATATAACTTTTTCAAAAATTGAAATGCACCCCTCAGGTGTTTCATAATGGGTTTCATTTGTGTATTGCGCTTCTGTAGCAAGCTTTCGCTGTTGCTTTTCGCTTCTAGAAAGAGAATATTATTCTTCATCGCCTTACCACAATCAATGGCATCCTTGGCTAAGTCAATATTATTTTGTGCAAGCATCAACAATAGGGGGCTGTCGGCACCATCCTCATCTATTTTCTTTTTCATGGCAAGAAAAAGAGTAGTCTGACCCGTAAAATCTGTTGGATAATTGATGTGAGACATAATATTTTATTGAAAATAGAACTAAAAAACACTGTTAAAGGCACACAAGCTACGAGTAATAAAGCAGAATAGCTCTAAATAAAAAAAGTAATTGGGGATAATTGCAAGGATGGAAGCTAAAAAAGAAAATTTATTTCATTATTTAACTATTAATCGTATTTTTGCGATAAATAATAAAATATGGGTAGCACAAAGGCAGAGGAATTTTCAGTAAAAGACAACCGTATCTCTAAGTATGCAAAAGCATTGAGTCATCCTGCACGTGTAGCCATCCTAAAACTGTTGATACAGAAACAAGCGTGCATCTGTGGCGACATAGTAGAGGAGCTTCCACTGTCACAAAGTACGGTATCACAGCATTTGAAGGAATTGAAAGAAGCTGGATTGATTAAAGGCGACATAGAAGGTACCAAAGTTTGCTATTGCATAGACGAAAAGGAATGGAAATTGGCACAAGGATTTATCAATGAATTGTTTGCTGCCTATATTCCAATGAAAAATGGCTGTTGCTAATTTATTTGCAGTGTATCATCGTAATAACTCGATAGAAAAAGAAAGAAAAATTAACCACATAGGCATATAGGAACATAGAAAATGTAGTAATTGAAGAAGGGAAAGATCGTTTCACTTTTAAGGTCACATAGACAATGTATAAATGAATAGTGTTATTCGAGAAATTATTTATCTAAATGTACTAATCAAAACTAACTATTTAATCTATGTTCCTATGTGCCTATGTGGTAGAATGATTTACTAAATAATAAAACATAAAAAGATGCAAACAGAAGCAGAATTAAAAGAAATTGTACGTAAAAAGTATGGCGAAATAGCCTTACAGGAAGTAAGTGTAAACCAAGCGAGCTGTTGTGGTGCAGGCGGCTGTAGTACTGAAGTCTATAACATTATGACGGACGACTATGCGGGCATGGATGGCTACAATGCAGAAGCAGACTTGGGACTTGGCTGCGGATTGCCTACTCAATTTGCCAAAATAAGCAAGGGCGACACCGTAATTGACCTAGGCAGTGGCGCAGGAAACGATTGTTTTGTAGCATTAGCTGAAACAGGGGAAACAGGAAAAGTGATAGGCATCGATTTTACGCCTGC
Source organism: Chitinophagaceae bacterium (assembly GCA_947452925.1). Taxonomy (GTDB): domain Bacteria; phylum Bacteroidota; class Bacteroidia; order Chitinophagales; family Chitinophagaceae; genus Parasediminibacterium. The sequence goes on from CANGFK010000121.1 coordinate 7,583, forward strand.
GATGTTAGAATTGGCTCGTAAAAACGCCATTGCAAGAGGTGTTTCCAACGTAGAATTCAGACAAGGCGACATTGAAGACATGCCTGTGGCAGGAAATAAAGCAGATGTGGTGATTAGTAACTGTGTATTGAATTTAGTACCCAATAAAGACGGCGTTTTTAAAGAGATATTTCGCGTTTTGAAGCCGGGCGGTCACTTCAGTATCTCGGATATTGTGTTGGTGGGCAAACTTCCGGAGGCATTACGTAAGGATGCGGAAATGTATGCAGGCTGCGTGAGTGGAGCGATTCAGAAAGAAGTGTATCTGGAATTGATTCAGGCAAATGGCTTTGTAAATATTACACTCCAGAAGGAAAAAGCCATCGTTATTCCGGATGATATCCTCAGTAATTACTTAGATGCAGCCGCTTTACAGGCATTTAAAACAGGAAATACAGGCATTTTCAGTATAAGTGTTTATGCGGAGAAACCATCGGAAGATGCTTGTTGCGCGCCGGGCTGTGGATGCAAGTAACATTCAGCAAACTATGAACTATGAATTATGAAATATTAGTAATAAGTAGGAAAAAGAGATACATTAATCAATTATAAAACGATAAAGAAGATGAAAATTGCATTATTCAGTGACATCCACGCGAATTTGCCGGCATTGGAGGCATTTTTTAAGGATGTAGATAGTCGAAACATAGACAGTATCTACTGTTTGGGCGATTTAGTGGGCTATAACGTATGGCCAAATGAAGTAGTAAACGAGATAAAGAAACGAAAGATTCCAACCATCGCCGGAAACTACGATTTTGGCATTGGCAGAATGAGTAATGAATGCGGTTGTGCCTACAAAACGGACAACGAAAAGGATAATGGGAAGATATCTATCTCATATACCAACTTTTTGATGAAGGATGAAGAAAGGGCGTACCTCAGAACGCTACCAGCACACATCAAAGTGGAGTTTCAATTGAATGAAGACAAGCTAAATCTGTTGTTGGTGCATGGTAGTCCCCGCAAAATAAACGAATACCTGTTTGAAGACAGAGAAGAGAAGAGTATGTTGCGCATAATGGTGGATGCAGATGCTGATATTTTGTGTTTTGGTCACACCCACAAGCCGTATCATAGGGTATTAAACTCAGGAACTGATGGTCAGAACCATTTTCGCCACGCCATCAACATTGGTTCGGTAGGTAAACCCAAAGATGGCAATCCACAAGGGGGTTATGTGCTGTTAACCGTTAATGATAATAGTTCCATATTGGATAAAGAC
>CANGFK010000122.1 GCA_947452925.1 Chitinophagaceae bacterium
TAACAAAATCAAAAAATAATAAAATTAAGCATTCATTACATGACTACAAAAATATATACATTTGATTAAACCACTGCCTTACAAACATTCAAAAAAAAAGTAGTTAAACTACTACAATCAAAACCTGGTGACAGTAGCTAATTAACAGTTAATCCCCAACCTGAAATTTAAAACCGAATGTTCCCCTCCCACTCATTACTTTGCAGTATGCAGCAGTATCAAACACTTCTAAAACACATACTGGAACACGGCAGCCTGAAGACAGATCGTACCGGAACTGGTACAAGATCGTGCTTTGGATACCAGATGCGATTCAATTTGCAAGAGGGTTTCCCGATGGTCACTACCAAGAAATTACACCTGAAAAGTATTGTACACGAGCTTCTCTGGTTCTTGAAGGGTAGTACCAATATTGCTTATCTGAAAGAAAATGGAGTAAGAATCTGGGATGAATGGGCAGATGAAAATGGAGCCCTTGGCCCTGTTTATGGTAAACAATGGCGCAGCTGGGAAGGTGCCAATGGAGAAACAATTGACCAGATAAGTGATTTAATCAATCAGATAAAAAAGACTCCCGATAGCCGCAGACTGATTGTGAGTGCCTGGAATGTAGCGGAACTGCCAAAAATGGCATTGATGCCTTGCCATACATTATTTCAGTTTTATTTTGCTGATGGCAAACTAAGCTGTCAGTTATATCAAAGAAGTGCAGACGTATTCTTGGGTGTTCCCTTCAACATTGCTTCTTATGCCCTGCTGACGATGATGATTGCACAAGTGTGCGATTTGGAATATGGCGACTTTGTACACAGCTTTGGAGATGTTCACTTGTACAATAACCACCTTGAACAAGCAGAGTTACAACTTACCCGGGAGCCTTTTCCGTTACCGACGATGCGCATAAATCCTGATATAAAAGATATATTCGGATTCACTTTCGAAGATTTCACACTAGAACATTATCAAAGTCACCCTGCCATAACAGCTCCGGTGGCGGTATAACGATTAGTGATTAATGATTAATATCAAAGCAATCATTAATCATTAATCATTAATCATTAATCACTAATCATTAATAATGACAATCACTCAAATAGTTGCTGCATCTACCAATAATGTCATCGGTAAAAATTACCAGTTGTTGTGGAATTTACCTAATGACATGAAGCATTTCAAGAACAAAACCTGGGCATTGCCTGTGGTGATGGGGCGAAAGACATTTTTTAGTCTGGACAGCAAACCATTGAATGGCAGATTAAATGTGGTGATTACAAACCAGAAAGATTTTAAAGCGGAAGGTGTTACGGTGGTTCAGGATATTGACGCTGCCATTGCTTTTTGCAAGCAAGAACAGTACAATGAAATAATGATTATTGGTGGTGGACAGATTTACAAACAGACACTTCCAATTGCCAACAAAATATACCTTACAAGGGTACATAAAGTTGTGGAAGGTGATACATCTTACCCCGAATTGAACCCCGATGAATGGCATCTGGAATTTGAAGAAAACTTTGATGCCGATGCCAAACATGCCTTTGCATATAGCTTTCAAACCTGGAAGAGGAAATAGTGGTTAGTTATTAGTGATTAAAGGTTAGTAAGAACCAATTAATCACTAATAACTAACAACTAACAACTAATCACTAATTATGGAATTTGTAGACGTCGCTTACGCTTATTTAGCTCCCGTTTTATTACTACTTTGTCTTTTGTTAAAGAGAAGCAATGCGCTTTATTGCAAGAACATTCTTGCAGCAATGAATGTGTGTTTGCTTTTTTTTGTGGTATCTGCCTGCAGGGAATATTATAATTTATACCAATTGGCAAAGGCATTCGGGTTTAATGTAACCTTTCAAGGAATGCTGAAACTCGCTTCTACCAACATTCCTTATTTTGCAAAGAACATTCTGGTACTCCTCCTACCCTTTCTGTTTTTGTTCAAAAAACTTTCTGGGAATCTGTTTCTTACAGCATTGATGATTGTCTTTCTGTGGTATGATGTAATCTTTTGCGCCATCACCAACCAGCCCTACAAATTTATTGGCAGTAATTATGCTCCTTATCTTATCCATATCCTCAGATATTCTTGCTTATTAGTTGGCATGTATTCCTTTCTTTGGTTGGTTAAAAGGCTTCCTATAAATAAATAGTAATTCTTTCGGAGGAGATAATCATTCTTACAAGGGTAATAATCATTCTTGCAAGGGCGAGAACCATTCTTGCAAGGGGAATAATCATTCCTGCAAGAGAGAATCTAGCTTATACAATCATAACATACCTTACGATTGCGGATGCAGTAATGTCTTCTTTGTATCTAGCTTTTTCAAAAAGCCAATGCCAATTAAACTCTTGGTTTGTAGCGCTGCGGAATGACCATGAGGGCCAAACAAGCGTACATTATCATCGTATATAAAGTCGAGACTATAGGTACAACTGAAGTGTCGGTTTATTTTGAAAGCAATTTGATTGGTCATGAATACATTGATATTCTGTGGATGGTCTATGTAGTTGGAGAACAGATCGAGCCTGCCTTTGTAGGTAACCGTTTTATCGAAATCGTTCTTGTAGTTGATGGTAATGAAAGATCCCAACTCAGTCTTAACCGTTTTGCCGGTATCTACCCCATACGCCCCTTTGTTAGACAATGCTTTATTGGCAACAATTACCAACCTTGAGGTAAGTGGCGAAATAAAGACAGAAAGTTTGTGATCTGGCTTGTAATCGAAACCTAATGACAAAAGCGCATAGGCCGGTGTAAGAAAAGTAGAAGAAAATGTCCCTATGTTATTGCTATAGGTGAAGCCATCAAAAAACTGAGAACGAAAATCGGCTAGGGTAGACAGATACCATTTTCCAGTAGTATCCATTTTGTATTCATATTTACTAGTGATATCATAACGGTCATCATTTTTCCTACTTCCCAAACTAGTTGTTTGTACATAACCAAGGTTTACATCGAGGTTATTATCCCAAGAGATTCTATTTTTTTGAAAGAAAATGAAGTAATTGAAATAAGAACTCACAGACAAAGAGAAGTTATCACCACCAGCTGCCCAGTTGCTAAGCGAACCTTGAGCGAGCGAAAAGTTCAAGAGTCCGCCCCGTTTCCAGTTCCATTTGGAGGTATCTGCTTCTTTTTTGATGGTCTTAGCAGTTTCAACTATAATTGGCTTGATTGGAATATCCTGACTTTTTGCTTGTATGAACAGATTGGTTAAAATGAATAATAGAAATGGTATTAGAATGTTTTTCTTCATTGAAAGTATATTGTTTAAGCAAAAATAATAGGAACGTTAATAAGTATTAGTAATGCTGCCAAACTGACATAAATGCCTTATTTTCGCAAACTTAAATTTCTTGAAAGTTGATTCAGTTGTTAGAAATAGAAAATAAACTACATGATGAGGTAAGGCAAGGCGAAGCCTATGCCCCTGTGAGTGATAACGCAATTGCTTACAAAAAATACTTTTACATAGAAAGTTATGGCTGTGCGATGAATTTCAGCGATACAGAAATCATTGCTTCTATCTTAAATAGCAATGGCTATGGTGCCACTAGAAATCTGGAAGAGGCAGAATTGATTTTTGTTAACACCTGTTCCATCAGAGAAAAAGCAGAAGCAACGGTTCGAAAGCGATTGACAGAATTCAGAAAATTAAAAGAAGCGAATAAGGGATTGTTGGTAGGCGTATTGGGCTGTATGGCAGAAAGGCTGAAGACAAAATTGCTTGAAGAAGAGAAACTAGTAGATATTGTAGTTGGACCAGATAGCTATCGTAGCCTTCCCGCATTGATTGAACAAGCAGAAACTGGCCAAAAAGCGGTTAATGTACTATTGAGCAGAGAAGAAACCTACGCAGACATTTCTCCTGTGAGGCTTGACAGCAATGGTGTTTGTGCCTTTGTATCTATCATGAGGGGTTGCAATAATATGTGTAGCTTTTGCGTAGTACCATTTACAAGAGGTAGGGAAAGAAGCAGAGACACCTACTCTATTGTGGCAGAAGCAAGAGAGTTGTTCGACAACGGATATAAAGAAATAACACTTTTAGGTCAGAATGTAGATAGTTACTATTGGTATGATGAGAAGAAAGACCAGCAAATAACATTCGCACATTTATTGGAACAAGTGGCGTTGATAAGTCCAGAATTGAGGATAAGGTTTAGTACATCTCACCCAAAAGACATTACAGATGAAGTTTTACATGTGATGGCTAAATATGAGAATGTATGTAATCATATACACTTACCATTGCAAAGCGGAAGTACTCGTTTGTTGCAACTGATGAACAGAACTTACTCAAAAGAGTGGTATAAATCTAAAGTAGACAGAATAAAAGAGATACTTCCCGATTGTACAATTACTGCCGACATCATTACAGGGTTTTGCACTGAAACAGAAGAAGACCATCAAGAGACGCTTGAAGTGATGGAGTATTGTGGGTATGACATGAGCTATATGTACTTCTACAGCGAGCGCCCAGGAACCCTTGCTGCAAAAAGGTTTGAAGATGATGTACCTCTTGAAGTGAAGAAAAGACGTTTGCAAGAAGTTGTAGATATGCAAGGCAAACTATCTACAGCAGGCAACTTAAATGATATTGGAAAGACATTTAAAATACTTATTGAAGGGGATAGTAAGAAAAGTGAGCTAGACTATACCGGCAGAAGTGAGCACAACAAATCAGTCGTTTTTCCTAAAGGCAATTACAAATACAAGAAAGGGGATTATGTGCTGGTAAAGGTTAATGATTGCACAAGAGCAACACTGATTGGTGAAATAGTTGCTTGAAACAGATAAAAAATTGACAATGGACTTACAAAGTATAAAGAACAGATTCGGTATTATCGGTAATGCCCCTGCGCTGAATTTTGCATTAAATACAGCGGTACAGGTTGCAGCTACCGATTTGACGGTATTGATAGTGGGGGAAAGTGGCGTTGGTAAAGAAGTGATTTCTCAGATAATACACGCCTCCTCTTCCAGAAAACACAATCCTTTCATTGCACTTAACTGTGGAGCGATACCAGAAGGGACAATTGATAGTGAATTATTTGGGCATGAGAAAGGAGCTTTTACTGGGGCTGTAGAGAGTAGAAAAGGATATTTTGAGACTGTAAATGGCGGAACCATCTTCCTAGATGAAATAGGTGAAATGCCATTGGGAACTCAGGCAAGATTGCTAAGGGTATTGGAAACTGGAGAGTTTATCAGGGTAGGTTCTTCCAAGGTTCAAAAAACGGATGTTCGAGTTATAGCCGCAACTAACCGTGAGTTATTAGAGTTTGCGGAAAAAGGTAGATTCCGTCAAGATTTGTATTACAGATTGAGTACCGTACCTATCAGAATGCCCGCTTTGAGGGATAGAAAGGAAGACATTCTTTTACTTTTCAGAAAGTTCGTTGTCGATTTTGCGGAGAAATACAAAACAACACCAGTACAGATGGATGATGAAGCGAAGAGTACACTGATAAACTATCCTTTTCCCGGAAATGTGCGGGAATTGAAAAACCTTGCAGAACAGATTTCCGTTCTAAGTACCAGCATTACCATAAATGGAGCATCATTGAAGAAGTTTCTTCCCGAAAAAAATGGAAACAGAATGCCCATGTTGGCAAGCGATGCAGCACATCAGAGTGAATTCTCCAATGAAAGAGAGATTCTTTACAAACTATTCTTTGACATGAAAAAGGATGTCACAGAATTGAAGAAAATGTTTGTAGAAATTTTGCAGAACCCTTCTCTAGCTGGTGCAACTGCAAGTTTTGCCAAAGAAAGTTTAGCAAGTGACTTCCATTTGGATGGACACGAAAGTTCCTCAATCATCAGTCATCCAAAAGTAGGGCATTCTGTTAGTCAGCCCAGTTACTTTCAATCAACAAATGGTCAGCCTGTCTTGCTGAAAGATGATGACATACTTCAACATGAAGAAATTGAAGAGACCTTAAACATCATGGTTATAGAGAAGGAACTAATCATTAAAGCCTTGAAAAAACACAAAGGAAAACGAAAGGATGCCAGCATTGAGTTGGGTATTAGTGAGAGAACACTATATAGAAAACTGAAAGAGTACGACATTGATGACTTATAATCCCACACATAGTAAACAAAGAAAATGACTAGAAGGAACTTTAAATGGATATTAATAACGCTTAGCACTGCATTGACAGCAATGACAATGTCTTCTTGTGGGATATATTCTTTTAAAGACGTCTCAATAGATTACACTAAAATTAAAACAATTAAAATTGGCTTCTTCGAGAACAAAGCTCGATACATCAATCCTCAATTAAGCCCTTTGTTAACAGACAAAGTACAACAAAAAATTGTTAGTCAAACGAAACTTACCCGAACAAATAATGATGACGCCAACTTGCAGATCGGAGGCTATATTTCAGATTATTCTGTTTCTACTACCTCCATATCGGCTACTCAAGCAACAGGGAACAGGTTGAATGTGGGCGTACATCTATTTGTGAAAAACACTGTGGATAATAAAACCGATGAATACGATATCAACCGTAATTTCGATTTTTCAGCTAATCTGTCTCTACAGCAAGCAGAAACACAGTTACAAGATGAAATTATCAGAAGTATTACTGATGAAATCTTTAACCGTATATTCTCGAATTGGTAATTAATACCTATTTTTAGTCGCTCTATGGTAACAGAAGAAATTTTATATCACATAACAGGCAATAGTCAGCTTAGTAATACTAATGTGGATGAAATTTCCGCAATTGTAAAAGAATATCCTTTCTTTTCTCCTGCACAGTTTCTTTTAGCTTTGAAACAAAAGAAAGAAAACAGTTACAATTTTGAATATCAACTTCAAAAAGCATCCTTATACTTTAGCAATCAGGTATGGCTGAATTATCTTTTGACAGAAAAAGAAATGCCCTCTCCAATTCTGCAAGCTGTGGAGGCTGAACCTGTAGCTCCACAAACTGAAATGATAAGGGAGAACATATTCCCAACTTCTATTATTGGTTCTAGTTCATCCGACACTCACTACGAAGAAGAGGAAGCAAAAGAACAAGAAGAATTACTAGACGACATCAGCGACAATGCGGTGGAAAATGGTATTCCTTTAAGTAATAACATCCCATTTGACTATAGTTCGCTTTTTACCGATTCAAACAGTAACATAGAAGTGCCCACTTTAGAGGCAGTAAAAGATATTTTAGGTAGTAATAGCACACCTGTTGATGAAGCTGAGCCTATTATTCCAGAAGCTAAATTGTCCGAGTTTACAAGCATCCCAAGTGAACCAAGTGCTACGTTAGTAAGCTATAGTAGAATACCTTCATTCTCCTTCATTACTACAGAAATAAAAAGTGAAGAGTCCGCAGAAGAAGTATCTATACCTATTGAAAAACGATCATCAATTTATGTAAGCAGACCAACACCTGTTTCTGAAGAAAATGATGATTCGACAACATATCCGGAAGATAAATTAGAAGCTATTGTTAGTGAGACAGAAAATGCAGTCTCAGATTCAGAGGAACAAAACAATACGACTATACCTTCCTATTCTTTCAAGGGTTTTGCTCAGGAAGATGAAGAGAGTAGGCATACTGATACTGTTTCTATAAGTGAGGCTTATGCTAATGAACAGTCAGCCGGTGATGAGGAAGGGGATGCTGACGATACTGACTATAACAACAATATCTCTTCAATGATTTCCACACAACTCGAAGGCTTTAAAAAGCCTGTTGAAGAGAACTCAAAGTTCGAATTTGAGAATGAAAACAACCTACATACAATAGATTATTTTGCATCTCAGGGTATTAAGATTGATCTTACCAAGCTTCCTCAAGATAAGCTTACCGTGCAAATGCGTAGGTTTACTGACTGGTTGAAGCAGATAAAGAAAACAGACCCTAATCCACAAGATCTGGGTACCGACCCTGAATTGGAAAAAGCAATACAAAACATTGCCAAAACATCTATTGAAGCAAAGGAAATTGTGACAGAAACAATGGCTGATGTCTTCATCAAACAAGGCAAGGTGAACAAAGCAATTCAGTTGTACATAAAATTAAGTTTTTTAGATCCTTCAAAATCCACTTATTTTGCAAACAAGATTCAGCAATTAAAAGGAATCTAATTTTATATTATGGTTTACATATTTTTAGTTTTAATCGTTTTAGCTTCTGTAGCGTTAGGTTTTGTGGTATTGGTTCAGAATCCTAAAGGAGGTGGATTATCTGGTAATGTTGGTGGATTAAGCAATAACACAATGGGTGTTAAACAAACTACTGACGTACTTGAAAAAGGTACATGGCTTTTTGCGGGTATCATCGCTTTATTGGCTTTGACATCTACTTTGTTTTTGAAAGGAGGAACTACCTCTGTAGACAACTCTTTGTTACAGAAAGTGAACACTACTGCTCCTGCACCATTAAAAAAATAATGTTTATTTAACCTTATTCAATCCCCGCTAAGTATTACTTAACGGGGATTTTTATTTATTCGCTAAATGAAGAAAATTTTAAGCTATATCGTAATAACTAGCATTTTATTGGTGTCAGTAACTGGATACTTATTTTTTGCACCTGCTACCAGTTTTGATGAGAAAGCAAAGTCTTTTGTAATTGAAGAAGGGAAAACGGATAAAAACGAGGTTATTGACTTATTAAAACAAAAAGGAATAATTAGCAATGGCTTGGCTTTTACGTTGCTGGCAGACCAACTAAACGTCTGGAATAAACTACATCCAGGTAAATATGAAGTTAGAAAGAAAGACAACCTATTAGCCATTGCTCGGATGTTGCGTAACAACA
>CANGFK010000123.1 GCA_947452925.1 Chitinophagaceae bacterium
GTAGGGATTGTTTCGAAGTACAAAAACTCTGCAATACCCATCTTCATCAGTACCAGATCAATAGAGGCAATTCTATCAGAATCCCAGTTCTGCAGCTTTGGTTTAATCGTATCCAGCAAGTACTCCCTCTTATTGTATGTAGTAATCAGGAGAGACTTAGCAAACTCCCATTTATCAGGAGAGATTACTTCTTGAAAGTTATACCCAACTGGTTTAGAGATGTAATTATTCACCAACTGGTCAATCATTTCACAGTCATCATCCCAGTTGTTAAAGTGTTCCTCTAGGTGTGAGGTAAAGACCTCATCAGGAAGTAGGATATCCGTAAAGATGAACCTGATAATATCTTTTTCAGTATTCTTCTCACGTCCCTTTGCGATGATATATAACTGATATTCGGAACTCTCCAACAATTTGTTGTAAGCACGTTTCAGCAGATCTTCGTTTACAAAACGCTTCGGTTTCAATCGCTCAATTGCTTTCACAAAAGATGCGTCTTCCAACAGTTGCCAAAGAACCTGATTTCCCGAAAGCTTAGTATTCACATTCAAATCTGCTTCTGAAGGCAGGTGTTTACTCGATTTCTTCAATGAATCTGTTTCGGCATACTTTGCAACTTCTGTTAGAAAGTATAATAGGTATACGAATAAATCTCTTGTACTATCAAAACTTTTCTGCAACTCCACTACAGGCGTCTTGATGGCATTTTCTCCATTGGAGGCGTCCATCATATACAACAACTGCATCACTTTTACCCTAATATTCCTTCTGCTTATCATTCAAAAAAGAGCTTTATGTCTACGGCGGCGAAGATAGGGGGAAATGAAAACCTTTCGATTATCAAACCACACTACTACCCGAAATTAAACAAAGTGTTTACACTAAGTCGGGGCTTTAGGAGAACTGCATCAAGGATGGACTAATAAAATAAGCCCCACAATCTGTTATCAATAACAGATTGTGGGGCTTATTGTGTGGAGAATAGCGGGTTCGAACCGCTGACCTCTTGCATGCCATGCAAGCGCTCTACCAACTGAGCTAATTCCCCTCTTTTGACAGGGTTGCAAAAATAGTAGTATGAAACTAATTAATACCAAAAATAATTGCAGGGGATTTTATAATTGCTTGTTGTCGCCAAATCAGGCAGCATTAGTTTACCATGAGTTTCTACCTAATCTGGTAAAGGGATCATACATAAACCGGGAAAAAATATAAAAGCCAATAGAAAGATGCAGAATAATAGTAACGGTATTCAATATGATTCTAAACTTCCTCCAACGTAAGAAATCTTCGCGCCTTACTTTATATTGATGATGATAAATAAATAATCTTTTGAGGATATATTTTTTGTCTTTGGGCTTGTAGATGGAAAGGATAATCAGCTTAATCATTAACAAAAAAGCAAGCAGAAAAAGACCGTATCTGTAAAAACAAACAATTAAAAAATCTAACATAAACCAATTCCGTATACCTGTGAAGCAATAATTTTAAACTTTCTCGTGCATGCTAAGCAGTTAGCATTTGTCTGACACTCTTCTGTCTGCATGTATTTCTAGCAATATAAACACATATCTATTTTCGCAAATATAGGATTCTACCCCATTGAAAAATGAAAGTAGCTCCTTCACTTCGTATCCTGCAAATAAAATTAGCTCTGAGTGCAGCGCATTGTTACTTTTTCCTACATTGCATCACTCTTCTTTATCAACAACAAATCATTTAGTCAATTAAACTAATTTATGAAGCAAATCTTTACCCTACTAACTTGTTTATTACTAATAAATGTAAGTTCAGAAGCGCAAAAGCGCCCCGACCATGTGGTTATATTAATCCTGGAGAATCACTCCTACCAAGAAATACGCGACAGCATAAAAGCACCTTTTATCAACTCACTACTAGTTGATTCTTTTGGTGCAGCATTCACCAAATCATTTGCACTGACACACCCTAGTCAACCCAATTATATTATGTTCTTCTCTGGTTCCAACCAAGGGATTACCGATGACTATGTGCCAACAAAGCTACCATTCACCGCCCCCAACCTAGGCGCATCTCTCCTGCAAAAGGGCTTCACCTTTGTTGCTTACTCCGAGACGCTTCCTTCCGTTGGCTATACTGGTGCTACCTATGGTGCTTATGCTAGAAAGCATTGTCCTTGGGTGAATTGGCAAGGGACTTCCACAAACGGCATCCCTAGTAACCTCAATCAGCCTTTTACGGCCTTCCCTACTGACTTTACTAAGCTGCCTACCCTCTCTTTTGTAATCCCTAACCTGCTGAATGACATGCATGATGGAACCGTAGGACAAGCTGATACATGGATTAAAACCAATCTGAATAAATACATCAACTGGTGTAAAGCAAACAACAGTCTTTTCATTCTTACTGTTGATGAAGATGACAAAACTGCTGGCAATCAGATATACTCTGTCATTCTTGGTCAAGACATTAAAGGTGGAACCTATTCGCAGCCCATCACTCATTACAATTTCCTACGTACGCTCGAAGACCTTTATGGATTGCCTTATGCTGGCGCAAGCAAGGATTCTTCAGATATTGTTGGCATCTGGAAAACCACTTTGCCAATTCAAATCAACAGCATTTCTGCTAGCCGAGTGGGTAATTCCAACTTAGTTTCATGGGCATGTGGCACAGAAACAAATGGTGCTTATTTTGAGGTACAAAGCAGCACAGACGGAAGAATCTTTGCAGCAATTGGCAAAGTAACTATTACTGGCAGCAACAGCAGATACAGCTTCTCGGATAGTAAACCAATGGCAGCTACTACCTATTATCGCTTGAAGATGATTGATAAAAATGGGGCTGCTACCTACAGCAATGTAGTGAATGTGAAGGCTATTGGCAATACACTCACCATCTCTCCTAATCCTGCAAAGAGCTTTGCTTCCATCAGCTTCAATCAGCCTATTGGCGATGCAACGATTACAATAACTAACTTAAATGGTAAAACATTGCTGGAACAATCTCTGAAAGGAACTAGAAATAATTATGCAATAAACACTCAATCATTATCCAATGGAATGTATGTAGTGAATGTAAAAACAAATACGGAAACCTACACCAAAAAGCTATTAATAAATAAGTAAGATTTCATCCATTCATAATACACGATAAAGAGAGAAGGCAGATTCTCTCTTTGCTTTTATGTACAGTCCCAAGAAAGCAATTTGATACAATCCTCTTTTTATTACAACAGTAACAGCTACTTTTGGGCGATATATTTACATTGATATGAAAGTAGTTTTGTTTGTCTTCGGTTTGGTAACAGTTATTTCCTCTGCTAAGAGCCAGTATTATTTTACAGATATTATATCGCACAGACAAAGCGATTACCAATACAAACAACTGCTTGCCGCCAAAGTAAAACACATAAATGCCATCAGCTATGGTAAAGACAGCGCTACCGTTTCTAAAACCTTTAGTCTAGAACAAGACATCATTGACGGAGGCAAAAAGGTTATTACCAAAACAACACTCGCCAACAGTGGCACTACTATCATAGAGAATAATTACAGCGGCGACAAACTCCTTACCTCGCTCAACAGTATAGTGCAGCCTTTGTCCACCGTTACTACCAAAACGGAATATACCTATGGCGAGCAAGGAACAATTCTAGCCATCAATTCAATTTCTTTGGACACACTTGCATCCACAAGTAGCTTCTCCGAAAAACACAACTGGCAATACAATGAAAAGAATAAGCCCACTCAGATGCTGAATATCAAGAACAACAAAGACACCCTCAAAGTATTATTTAGTTTTGATGAGAAAGGAAATGTAGCAGAAGAGAAATGGTATAGGAAAGGAAGAGAAATTGAAAACTACTACTACTATTACGATGAGGATGGATTGCTGACCGATGTGGTTCGTTACAATAACAGGGTAAGAAAACTCCTCCCCGACTTCGTCTATGAATATGATGACAATGCCAACATAGCCAAAATGACGCAGACTATCAAAGGTGGCACCGACTACTTCATCTGGAAGTACACCTACAATGACAAGAATCTTAAAGCAACCGAATCTTGTTATACCCGCAAGAATCAGCTAGAAGGCAAAGTGGTGTATGAATACAGTTATTAGTGATTAGTGGTTAGTGATTTGCAGTTTATTTTATAACTAACCACTAATCACTAACAACTAATCACTATCTTAGTCCCATGTACGGGCAAGACGACAAAACATACTTCGAATATGACCTTTCAGACGAGGTCTACCTCAGCAATGCCCTCACATTAGATCAGGCCAACGCCATCTTCCATTTCTTTCAGCATCATTGGTTGTTTAAGTGGGCAGATGCACACAATGATTGTGAGGATCGTGCCAACGCCATCTGCATCTTACTAGATCAATGGAATATTCCCAATTATAAAGGATGGGTTTTCAGTGGTGCCTTCCTCAAAGGAGAGCAGGGAACGCTCATCAATGCCTGGAACTACCATGTGGCGGCGGCTGTACCTGTAAACATCGACAATATCATCTACCTCTACATGATTGATCCTGCCACCAGTCCACAGACAATGCCTGTGGACTGGTGGGCAAATAATGTTACAGAGTTCCCATATAGCTATTACGTTATTAAGTATGGGAATCATTACATTTTCCCTGCGGAATATATACAAAGAGATAACTGGCACTGGCGCGACCAAGAGAACTATAGATGGACTATTGAAGGATTGGCAGGCATTAATGGCGTTGCACCGGATGGAGAATATCATATCATCGCAAACAAAAAATCTATTGAGCGAACGCGTATAGAATTTAATAAACTCAAGTATGGCGGCTCTCCTTTCAGGTAAACTTCTTCTTACCACATAGACACAACAGGCATATAGAAAAGATAAGAAAGACAAGAAGCATTGCACTTTAAGGTAGCATCGATTTAGTATATCTATTCCTCTATGTCTTCTTATTTAAACTGTAAGATAAAACGATGTGCCTACTGTGCCTATGTGGTGAATTTTCTTGTAAGCACAAATACAACATGCCTACTGTACCATACGCACAAATCAATCTACCACATAGGCACATTAGACACATAGAAAAAGAAAAGTAGGACAAGAAACGTTGCACTTTAAGGTCACATAGACTGGAGTATGAAAAAGTGAAACTTTTTTGCTATGTGTTCATTTCTTTTTCTTATCTAAACCTACAGACTATGTGCCTACTGTGCCTATGTGGTCAGCTTTTATTAGATTATCTTTTTGTTATCATTCCATCATCCCCAATCAAAATCTTGTTCTGATCTTGCAGCAACTGCAACACTTCCCAAACCTTATCTTTCGACACAAATGCAAGCTGCTCCAACAATTCTTTTACCGAGCCACTGCCCTTCTGCAAGTAATCGTTCACTTCTTCATGGATGGCAGCTATGTCATCTACCGAAGTCTTTTTCTTCTTTTTATTCAGGCATACATCACATATACCACAGGGCTTGGCTTCCTTATCACCAAAGTAAAATGCAATAAACTGCCCACGGCATTGGTTGGTGAGCGAAAGATAGGCCAACATCTTATCCACCCTTTCTTTATACAACCGCTTCCGTTCGGCATACGCCTCATGATTAATAATCAGGTAATTGGCAGGCGCCCTGTTCAGCAGGTATTGTATCTGTGGGGTTTCTTTGTGTGGCGACAAACTGATGATGCCAAAAGATCGCAACTGCAACAACTTCTCCTCCACCATCGCTTCCGTCATCCGCAGCTTTCTAGCCATCTGCTTCTCCGAAATGCTGATATAACTATCATAAATACCGCCATAGGTTCGCAACAAACATTTCACCACAATATCCAGTTGTGGATGCGCCATCTCCAGCTCCTCCAACACAGCTTTGGATGCAGTAAACATGACTTTGGTAGGCAGCAAAACGTTTTCATTAAACGCAAGATGTCCTTCTTGTTGCAATGCACCCAATATGGCAATAACCAACTGTGTTTTAAGCTTGAAGTTCTTGACAAAGGTGCTGATGTCAAAATCATAAAACATGCCTTCACCTGTGCCCACAGGAATGTTCAGGTAGTCTGCCAATGCCTGGTATACTTTCTTAATCTCGTCAAAAGAAGGGAAACGTAGATCGGGCATCATCTCCAGCTTCGTCACCTCATATTCATCATACAACAAGACCGCGTAAGACTTCTTTCCATCCCTGCCCGCTCTGCCCGCCTCCTGATAGTAACTTTCCAGGCAATCTGGTATATCAAAGTGCATCACCGTCCGCACATCGGGCTTATCAATCCCCATCCCAAAAGCATTGGTACAAACAATCACACGAATCTTATTATTCACCCAAGCTTGCTGCTTACTATTACGTTCCTCTTGTAAAAGTCCCGCATGATAATAGTCTGCGGCAATGTTTTGAAGCGACAAAAGGTTGGCAATCTCCTTGGTCTGGTTCCTGCTTCTGCAATAGATGATGCTGGAACCTGGTACATTCTTCAGTATTTCGGCAGCCTTGTTAATCTTACTATCCACTGCAAAAGCCGAGTAAGAAAGATTGGCACGTTCAAAACTTTGTCTGAAAACAGCAGCGTTTCTTAGTTTTAGTTTATCTATTATATCGTCCTGCACCAATGGCGTTGCCGATGCCGTGAGGGCAATCATCGGCACCTGCTTCAGCTCATATTTTATGTTTGCAATGCGCAGATAGGGCTGCCGGAAGTCGTACCCCCACTGGCTTACGCAATGTGCTTCATCCACCGCAATCAGACAACAGTTTAGCTGAATAAGATAGGCTCTGAAAAGATTTGTTTCTAGCCTTTCAGGCGATAGATAAAGGAATTTATATACGCCCGAAACAACATCCTCCAGCACATCCTGCACTTCGGTCTGCGATAGACCACCATGCAAGAATACGGCTGAGATGCCTTTGTTGGTAAGGTTTTCCACCTGATCCTTCATTAAGGCAATCAATGGCGAAATAACAATGCACACCCCATCCATCAGCATAGCAGGAACCTGAAAGCAGATGGACTTGCCGCCGCCCGTAGGCAACAATGCCAGCACATCTTTCTTTTGAAGCACGGCATCAATAATTTCAGCCTGATTACCCCTGAACTTATCGTGCTGCCAATATTGTTTCAGTATCTGTTGCGGAGAAGACAAGATGTTATTATTAGTTTATGAATTGATGTAACGGGTAAAAATAAGGCTTGTGAAGTGAACCCAATAGAATTTATAAAAAGTAGCAGCGGTTGGATGTTTCCAAACATATTAATGCTGCACATAATAAGCTATTATACAATTGCATTATTATAAAACCGCTCCACACTACATGCCTAATTAACTTGCTAAATTCCTTTTATAAAATACCACAAAGGCATGTTATTCTTTGATATTTGGGTGATAAAATAAATAATAAGCTCGTTTTTTTACTCCAAAAGACTATCAACATAAATACGACAGGCTTTTTTATATTTGAAAAATGCGATAGCATAAATACTACCGGCCTTTTCACATTCTAAATATGGGTTAGCATAAATACTATCGGCCTTTTCACATTCGAAAAATACGATAGAATAAATACTATCAGTGTTTTCACATTTAAAATATGTGTTAGCATAAATACTATCGATGTTTTCACATTTAAAAAATGCCATCAAATTTATACTATCGGTGTTTTCGGATTCAAAAAGCCCTGTTTCATTTTTCTCAACCAACATTTCACACAATTTATTGATGCCAACACTATGGATTAGTCAATAAAATAATAAAAAATCATTATGCAGTGGTTTGCATAGCTTTGTGTTTTCAAATAAAAGTTATCGTTTCTATTAGGCAGACTCCATCTAGTAAAAAAGTTGGAGGCAAGCAGGGGATACCACGATGATAGGGTCAGATTTTATCGAACACTATTTATTCATTATCACCTCAAATTATAAGAAATGGGTACTACACGAAAATTGCCAGATTCCGATATTGCCCGCCGAAACGCAATGAACACGGCCTTAGGTAAGATGACTGGTTTAACGGATCCTGCCGACAATCTGCTTTCTCCCGAAACTACTGCCCGATTAATTATTGCTGCTCCCAAGTACAACAATGGGTTTGCTAATATAACCATTACCTCAGTTGCATATCATCGTGCAGTGGAGCAGGCAAGACCGCAGCGAAAGTTGCTTCGCGCTTATGTGAAGAGTTATTTCGCAAGCCTGAAGGCCAACATTAAGATTGCAAAGATTCTAAAAGCTGAAAGAGGATATTATGGTTTGGATGTAACCAATATGAGGCAGCCCGACACTAGCACGGACTATTTATTATTGACTGTTGCTGAATCTGTAATTAGTGGTGATGCTGCCAGAATGTTGGCTGGCGGCATTGTGATGAGTGTGCCAACTATGGCAGAGTTTATGGACATTTATACTATTGCAAAACCTAAAATTGATGCCATCAGCAATGCAACGACTGACGCAACCACGGCACTTACCAAACTGTCTGACCAACAGGAAGATGTGGATGATTTGATTGTTCATATATGGGATGATGTAGAGGGGAAATACAGCAAACTAAAGCCCGCTGAACGTAGAGTACAGTGTAGATTGTGGGGCGTTCGATACATCAGTAAGGGAATGGAATCGGAAGTAAAAGGCATTTGTACAGATAGCGCAACCAAGCTTGCATTGCCCAATGTGCTCCTCCGCATTGCAGGTGTGGGCAGCAAGACAAAGAGCGACGCAGAAGGTAAATACGCCAAGAATACCACCCTATATGGCGATCTGGAACTGATGGCGAGCTTGCCCGGCTATGCACCACAAACCATAGACTTTGTAA
>CANGFK010000124.1 GCA_947452925.1 Chitinophagaceae bacterium
ACTTATAATGTAAAGAGTGACAAAGCTTTTGTACAACTAGTGAAAATGGCATTTAATCAACGGAGAAAGATGATGCGTAATGCTGTGAAAGGATTATTTCAACCTGAGATACTAGAAGATGCTTTCTTCAACAAACGTGCTGAACAGGTAAGCATTGCAGAATTTGCAGCACTAACATTTAAAATGGGATAAATAGTAGTGGTTAATGTTTAGTGATTAATGTTTAATAAGCTATAATTTGACAAATCACATATCTTTTCATTAACCGTTAATCATTAAACATAATCATTGAAAAAGGTAATAATCACCGCTAAGGTTCACTCATATTTAATAGAAACACTTACAGACAAGGGTTTTGAAGTGGTTTATTTGCCAGCTATTACCTATCCTGAATTAGTAGGAATTATTGAGGATGCAACTGGACTGGTCATAAGCACTAGAATTAAGGTGGATGCTTCTTTAATTGATAAAGCTACTTCTTTGCAGTGGATTGGTAGGCTTGGTAGCGGAATGGAACTAGTAGACGTGCCGTATGCGGAAGGCAAAGGGATAAAATGTGTGAGTAGCCCCGAGGGAAACAGAAATGCAGTTGCAGAACATAATCTAGGCTTTCTACTTAGCCTGATGAATAAAATAAATAGTAGTAATCTTGAAATAAAACAAGGTAAATGGCTGCGCGATGAGAACCGAGCAGATGAACTGCATGGTAGAACTGTGGGAATTATTGGATATGGCAATACAGGAAGTGCATTTGCTAAGTTACTAGCCCCATTCGAAGTAACTGTGTTGGCAAACGATATAAACAAAACAGGCTTTTCTAATGATTATGTCAAGGAGACCTCAAAAGAAGAAATATTTGAGAAGGCAGATGTTATAAGCCTTCATCTACCACTAACTGCGGGAACTTTTCATCTGGCAAATGATACTTTTTTCCTGTCATTAAAAAAGAAACCTTACTTCCTCAATACTTGCCGTGGGAAAGTTGCGGATACTGCTGCTCTAATTCGTGCTTTGCAAAATGGCATGATAAAAGCAACCGCATTGGATGTTTTGGAGAATGAAAAACTATCCAGCTACACTTCTCAGGAGAAAGAACAGTTGGATTGGTTGTTGACACAACCTAATGTGATCATCACCCCACATATTGCCGGATACAGTCACGAAGCATTTTATTTGATGGCAAGAGTTGTACTAGATAAATTGGGTATAGTGTAGTGAAAGTTATCACTTAGATGATACCTGTTAATGAAATGCTTATTTTTAATACCCATTAAACTTTCATCTATATATCTAGTTCGTAAGAACCAGTTTTACATTCATCTAAAATAAATTTACTTCAAATGAAGTCTTTGCGATTTACAGCTATCATTTTATCACTAACATTTTTCGTTACAGTTTTCAGTCAACAGTTAGTTAGTGCGCAATCTGGTTATGTTGCTCCAGCACTGCCTAAGATCCCAAATAAAGTTGTAAAAATTACTGATTTTGGTGCAGTAAGTGATAATGCAACAGATAATACCAAAGCAATTCAAGGTGCTATTGATGCAGCGTTAAATGCAGGTGGCGGCATAGTAGTTTTACCGAAAGGACAATATTTATCTGGCCCTCTAGTTTTGGGGAACAACATAAACCTACATCTAGACTCTGGTGCAGTGCTAAATATGCTACCAATAGATAAATATCCGGGAGGAACGGATGAAGGAAATACTTTTATTTCTGCATCCGACTTACACGATATCGCCATTACTGGAAAGGGTGGACTAATCGATGGTCAAGGCAGTCCTTGGTGGAAATTTGCTAAGACTGAAGGCACCAAGCGTCCACGTATGATTGGATTTAAAGATTGTAGCAGGGTATTGATCTCGGGTGTTAAACTGTTGAATTCCCCTATGTTTCATATTGCTATCGGTGGAGGAAAAACAAATAATATAACAGTGGAAGGAGTAATAGTTCGTGCACCTTCCTCTAAAGATCCTGTGAACCCGAGCCACAATACTGACGCTTGCGATGTAACTGGAAGTAAAATACTGGTAAAAGATTGTGATATCAGTGTGGGTGACGATGATTATACTTGTGGAGGAGGCACTTCTGATGTGCTGATTACCAATTGTACTTATGGAGAAGGACATGGGGTGTCTATTGGTAGTTATGCCAAGAATGGCGTTCGTAATTTCAGGGTAGAAAACTGCACATTTACCAATACAGATTGTGGCATTCGTATTAAATCGGACAGAGACCGAGGTGGTATATTAGATAACATTACCTACAGCAATTTACAAATGAAAAATGTTGGATTCCCTATTCTTATCTACGCTTCTTACACTACTAAGGAGAAAGCATTCAGAAACCTAGAGAATATTACTCCGGAACTTGCAGCCACTTATCCTGCTGCAAGTATTACAGATAAGACGCCGATTTATAAGAATATTACTTTCGAAAATATTACGGCTACAGCACAAAGTGGAAAACGTGCCGGATTGATATGGGGATTACCTGAAGCTGCTGTATCTAATCTTGTTATGAAGAATGTAAACATCACTGCTGATAAGCCATTTGGAATCTTCTTTGCAGAAAATGTGCAACTAACCAATTGTAATATCAAAACAAAGGAAGGGAAAAACAAATTGGCATTGACGAATGCTACCGTTACTATTGATGGAGTGAAAGTGAAATAATTTCTATTTAATTGAAGGAAAAAGAAAGGGTTAAACGCAAATGATAATGAAATCATTTGCGTTTAACCCTTTTAGCGTAAATATCTTTGGTAAAATTAGTTGGATGTGGCTGCTTGTTTTGTTTCTACCCAATTAATGATTTTTTCGGCTTCTTCCAAACCAATCAATGAGCTTTTTACGTTTAACGATCCATCATATCCCATTAGTAAATGCAATATTTCATAAGAAGAATTAAATGCATTCAACATCTTCTTATCAACTTTCGCCAATTCTTCTTGATACCAGTCTACACTTTTCCTTCCTTTCTTTTTAATTCCAAATAAGCCATCTAATGCCTCGAGAATGCCATTGTATGCAGTGTTGCCCGCCATCTTCACATATTTTTTGTCTTTATAATAGCCATCTTCTTTTTGAGCCTTTTCTCTTAGAATCTCTTTTGCATTGTCTATATAGCGATGTGCTTCTGCGATGTTTTTCATTTGGTGAAGGTAAGTAAGTAGTTGATAAATATTTAATCGGCTTTCTTGTTACTGGTTATATTTCCCATCTCATAACTCAATTCTCCCCTCCTTCCCATTACTTTTGCTGTATGGCGAAGGATAAGGCAGACAAAAAAGTTTTCGATATCTCATTATTGGGCAGGTTATTCAATTTTGTTCGTCCATACAGTAAGTTTTTTTACACCAGTCTTCTATTAGCCATCTTGATGGCATTTATTGCGCCTATTCGTCCCTATTTAATACAGCTTACCGTAAACAAATCCATCAATCAGTCCACACCATTACCTATCTGGTTGCACAAAGTATTATTTCTGGAGCAAAACAGTACGGTATTTCAGTTCATCATTCATATCACTATCTTTCAAATCATCTTCCTCTTTGTTGAATCCATCATACGTTTCACCTTTTCTTTTATTACATCATGGCTCGGTCAGAACGTAGTAAAAGATATGCGTGTGACAGTTTATGAAAAGATAATGAGTCTGAACTTGAGTCAGTTTGATAAGACCCCCATTGGCACACTCACCACACGCACTATCAATGACATAGAAAGCATCAACGATATTTTTAGCGATGGATTGATACCGATAGTTGCCGATTTGTTAACTATTATTATCACGCTTATCACCATGTTTTCTATGAACTGGAAAGTAGCCTTAGTAAGCCTCGTACCTTTTCCAATCTTAATTGTAGCTACGTATTATTTTAAAGAGAGTGTGAATGCAAGCTTTACCAAAGTGCGTAACGCGGTAGCAGCATTGAATGCTTTTGTGCAGGAACACATCACAGGAATGCACATTGTTCAAGCATTTGCAGCAGAAGACAGAGAGTTTGAAAAGTTTAATACAATTAACATTCAACATAGGGATGCAAACATCAAAGCCATTTTTGCATACAGTGTATTTTTTCCTATTGTTGAATTGGTTCTGGCAATCAGTACAGGTTTATTGGTATGGTGGGTTGCAGATAACAGATTGGATGCTGGTTTATTAGTTGCTTTTATTTTATATCTGAATCAGATATTCCGTCCACTGCGTGTGATTGCCGATAAGTTCAATGTGCTACAAATGGGGATGATTGCAGCCGAAAGGGTTTTTAAAGTATTGGACAATGAGGATGTGATGCCGCCAATTAAAGACAGTAATACCGTTTACCGTCAAACGTTTACCGAAGGACAGAATGCAGATAACGGTCAACGGTCAACGGTCAACGGTCAACTAAAAGGCAGCATTGATTTCGAGCATGTATGGTTTGCTTATACCGAGGAACAATATGTATTAAAGGATATTTCTTTCTCTGTTGATGCTGGTGAGACTATTGCACTTGTTGGGCATACAGGAAGCGGTAAAACGTCTATTATTAGTTTATTAAATAGGTTATATTTCATTCAGAAAGGGATTATTAAAGTGGATGGAATGAACATTGATGATTATCCAATAGAGAAATTGAGAAGCAGCATAGGTGTTGTATTGCAAGATGTTTTCTTATTTTCT
Source organism: Chitinophagaceae bacterium (assembly GCA_947452925.1). Taxonomy (GTDB): domain Bacteria; phylum Bacteroidota; class Bacteroidia; order Chitinophagales; family Chitinophagaceae; genus Parasediminibacterium. The sequence goes on from CANGFK010000124.1 coordinate 4,669, forward strand.
GGTTCTGTGATGGATAATATTACGCTGCGCAATCCATTGGTTTCCCGAGAAAGTGTGATAGAAGCTGCCAAGATGATTGGCATGCACGATTTTATCATGCAATTGCCTGATGGATACGATTATAACGTGATGGAACGTGGCAGTACACTCAGCCTTGGCCAGCGACAATTAATTTCTTTTATAAGGGCTTTGTTGTACAACCCTTCCATACTGATAATGGACGAGGCTACCTCATCCATAGACACTGAAAGCGAAATACTGATTCAAAAAGCAATTGATACGCTTATCAAAGGACGTACCTCTATTGTTATTGCACATAGACTGTCTACTATCCGTAAGGCAAACAAGATAATAGTATTAGACAAAGGGGAGATAAAGGAAATTGGTAGTCACGAGGAACTACTTGCTTCGGGAGGTTTCTACAGTAAACTTTACGAGATGCAGTTTGATAAGGGAGTGAAAGAAGTTGTAAGTGATAAGTTGTAGGTTATAAGTTTTTAAGGACTATCCGATAGCAACCTAATTGTATAATAAATTTTTGTTAACGTACAACGTGTAACTTACTACTTACAACCTATTACTAACTACTTTTCTGAATTTACTCCTTCTTTATTTATTACTATCCCCTTATCTTCGCCGAAATTTTAGAGGGAGATGATGATTGAAAAACACTTGAAATCTTTACTGGTAGCGGCTTTCAGCCTTTTAATTATTACTTTTTGCAATTCAGTATCTGCACAAGAAAAATCCCAAAATACCCCAACAGAAGAGAAAACTACTGGCGAATTAAAGCCTAGTGAGTTAATTATGGAACACATCATGGATAACCATGAATTTCACTTCGCTGAAGTTAATGGAGTTGATGTTGCAATACCGCTTCCTGTCATTCTCTATTCACCTCAACGTGGGTTTTCTACATTCATATCTTCTAAGTTCGAACACGGCAAAGCAATCTATCAAGATTATAAATTGAATGAGAAAGGAGTAATAGAAGCCGTTAAAGCAGATGGCACCATAGATGAAACCGTGAAAGTGTATGATTTGTCTATGACCAGAAACGTGGTTCAGATGTTATTATCTCTTACTTTATTGGTAGTTCTTGCGATTGGTGTAGCAAATAAATACAAAAAGAACGGTGCTAATGTTGCTCCAACAGGCTTTCAAAATGCTTTCGAACCCGTTGTTACCTTCATTCGTGATGAAGTAGGTAAACCAAATCTTGGTAAGAAGTACGAGAAGTACATGCCTTATCTACTAACTGTATTTTTCTTTATTCTTATCAATAACATTATTGGATTGATTCCTGGTACTGCCAATGTAACTGGAAACATTGCTTTCACATTGGTGTTGGCAGTTATCTCTTTCTTCGTGATATTGTTCAGCACCAATGCACACTTCTGGATGCATATCTTCTGGCCTCCGGGAGTACCATTCTTAGTTAAGTTAATCCTAATCCCGGTAGAACTTTTAGGTGTGTTTATTAAACCAGCTGCATTAATGATTCGTCTTTTTGCAAACATGGTTGCCGGTCACATTGTGATTACCTGCTTTGTATTGTTGATTTTCATCTTCGGTGCAATGAGTCAAACTGCAGGATGGGGTTTTTCACCTGTATCTATTTTGTTTACGGTTTTCATTTATTTTATAGAAATATTAGTGGCTTTCATTCAAGCTTTCATCTTCACCAACCTTACCGCAGTGTTCATTGGTCAGGCAATGGAAGGAGCACACGAGGAAGCACATCACTAATACTTACAGCGTCTTTTATTTTTTATTTATAAAACACAAACAGTTATGTCTCTATTGAACATTTTGTTAGAAGTTGATGGTTTAGCTCACTTAGGTGGTGCAATTGGTGCAGGTTTAGCAGCTATTGGAGCTGGTGTTGGTATCGGCCAAATCGGTAAAGGTGCTGTTGAAAGCATTGCTCGTCAACCGGAAGCATCCAATGACATTCGTGCTAACATGATCCTTACAGCAGCTTTCGTTGAGGGTGTTGCCCTTTTTGCAGTTATCGCAGGTATCCTTGCTGTATTGAAATAATACAGGGTTAGCAGGATCAAATTTCTTAAAGTACCCAAAGCACAGGGCAATGGGTACTTTACTAATTTTACTTAGCAAATTTGTAATCAGGCTTTAGTCTGATTATTAAATCTTCAAATTATATAAAACATGGAATTATTACAACCAGGATTAGGCTTATTAGTCTGGACTTTTATAGCTTTCTTAATTGTATTCTTTATACTTGCAAAGTTTGCATGGAAACCATTATTGGCTGCTTTGAAAGAAAGAGAAACTGGTATTGCTGATGCCATCTCTTCTGCTGAAAAAGTAAAGTTGGAAATGGCTTCTTTGAAGAATGAAAACGAAGCTTTAATGAATCAGGCGCGTGAAGAAAGAGCTACTATGATTAAAGAAGCTAAAGTTGCTTCCGACAAAATGATTTCTGAAGCTAAAGACAAAGCAAAAGCTGAGTACGACAGAATCATCTCTGAAGCTCAACAAGCTATTCAACAACAAAAGAATGCTGCTCTTACTGATGTTAAAAATCAAGTAGGTGCATTGGTGATAGAAGTGAGTGAAAAGATTTTGAGAAGAGAACTTGCCAACAAAGCTGAGCAAGAAAGCTACATCAAGCAACTAGCAGAAACAGTAAAGCTTAACTAAGTTATGAGTTATGAGTTATGAGTTATGAGTTAAATCTCGTGGTTCATAACTCATCATTCATAATTCATAACTAATTGAATTATGTCAAACACACGTTTAGCACATAGGTACGCCAAGAGTATTGTTGACCTTTCTATCGAAAGAAATCAACTGGAAGTGGTGTATGCAGATATGAAATACTTGCAAGCTGTATGTAAGGCAAGTGCTGAGTTCAGAACATTATTGGCTAGCCCAGTTATAAAGGCAGACAAAAAAGAAGCAATCATTAAGGCTGTTACTGCTGCTAATGTGAGCGAATTGACCAATGCTTTCACCAAACTGTTGACTACTAAAGGTCGTGAAGGTGACTTGTTCGAAATAGCCAATTCTTTCATAGCGCAGTACAATGAACTGAAAGGAATACATACCGTTAAGTTGACTACTGCTATCGAAATCAGCGATTCACTAAAACAAAGCATTCAACAACAAGCAAATACGGTTAATCCAACAGGTACTGTTGAGCTAGAAACAATTGTAAATGCTGATTTAATTGGTGGCTTTGTATTAGAGTTTGACAATAAGCTGATTGATGCAAGCATCCAAAGAGATTTGAAGGATGTGAAGAAACAATTCTTGAAGAACTATTATGTTTCTTCAATAAAATAATAACTTATTATTCATTCATAGTTTAAGGGTTTTATAAAACAAAAAATATGGTAGAAATTAAGCCGGACGAGATCTCAGCGATTTTGAGGCAACAATTAAGCAACTTCAACGCTGCTGCCGATTTGGAAGAAGTCGGAACTGTATTGCAAGTGGGTGATGGTATTGCCCGTGTATATGGTTTGAATGGTGTGCGTAGTGGTGAACTGGTAGAGTTTGAAAGTGGTGTAAAAGCCATCGCTCTAAACCTGGAAGAAGATAATGTGGGTGTGGTATTGATGGGTGAAAGTGGTGATATCAAAGAAGGTTCTAAAGTAAAACGTACTGGTCAGATTGCTTCTATCAAGGTAGGAGAAGGTTTGGTTGGTCGTGTTATCAATACTTTGGGTGAACCTATCGATGGTAAAGGTCCTATTGCAGGTGAATTGTATGAAATGCCTTTGGAGCGTAAAGCACCAGGTGTTATCTATCGTGAGCCAGTAAAAGAACCACTACAAACTGGTATCAAAGCGATTGATGCGATGATTCCTATTGGTCGTGGGCAACGTGAGTTGGTAATTGGTGACCGTCAGACTGGTAAGACTGCTATTTGTGTTGATACTATCATCAATCAGAAAGAGTTTTACGAAGCTGGCAAACCAGTTTATTGTATATATGTAGCTATCGGTCAGAAAGCAAGTACTGTTGCCGGTGTAATGAAAACATTGTCCGACAATGGTGCAATGGCTTACACTACCATCGTTGCTGCTTCT
>CANGFK010000125.1 GCA_947452925.1 Chitinophagaceae bacterium
ACAGTGTATTAAAGAATACATTTACACACTATTAATTAGTCACCACATGAACAGATCATTCAATTTACTCTTTTTTGTTAAAAGAAGTAAAGCTATTGCCAATGGTACCGCTCCAATTTATTTAAGAATTACAATAGATGGCAAACAAACCGAGATAGCTGTAAAGCGTTATATCGTGCCTGAGAAATGGAATAGTAGCAACCAAAATGTTAGTGGCAACTCGGAGGAAGCCAGAACCTTAAATATCTATCTTAAAACTTTTGAAAATCAAGTTTACGAAGCTGAACACTTTTTAATAAAAGATAAAGAAGCTGTAACTACAGAAAGCCTGAAAAGAAAGATTTTAGGTGTTGAGGAAAAAATCTACATGCTTGTTCCAATCTTCGAGGAGCATAACCAAAAGATGGAAGCCCTCTTGGGTGATGAATATGCACCAGGCACTTTAGAAAGATATAGAACATCTTTGAGGCATACCATTGAGTTCTTGAAGTTAAAGTATAAAGTTTCAGATATTGACATCAAAAAGATAGACCATACTTTTATAGTCGATTTCGATTTCTTTTTGAGAACAACCCGCAAGTGCAATAATAATTCGACTATAAAGTATCTAAGGAATTTTGGTAAGATTGTTCATATCTGTATTGCAAATGGCTGGATGACTAAAAATCCTTTTGTCAATTTTAAATGTAAAGTCAAAGAAGTGGAGCGCGCTTTCCTAGATGAAACAGAAATTGAAACTGTTTCAAGCAAAGATTTCAAAATTGAAAGGCTAAATCTCGTTCGGGACATTTTTATATTTAGTTGCTTTACCGGACTAGCTTACATAGATGTCAAGCAGCTTACAAAAGCAAATATTGTAATTGGCATTGATGGCGAAAGATGGATTTGCACCCACAGACAAAAAACTGATACACCATCAAATATTCCGTTGCTTCCGATGGCGGAAAAAATCATAAGTAAATACTTGGATAATCCACAATGTATAAATAAAGGGCAGTTACTTCCAATTCTTAGCAATCAAAGAATGAATAGTTACTTAAAAGAAATTGGCGACGTGTGTGGCATAAATAAAGAGCTAACCTTCCACATCGCACGACATACGTTTGCTACAACAGTTACCCTTACCAATGGTGTACCTATTGAAAGTGTTAGCAAGATGCTTGGCCATAAGAACTTAAAAACTACCCAGCATTATGCAAAGATTGTAGATAGAAAAGTGGGTGCAGATATGAGCGCATTGAAAGAAAAACTCAAAACAAAACAAATTAGTGAACCGCAAAAAGGGAAAGTGATCGCGCTTTAATAGCTTTATATAACGGCAAAAAAGTAATTAGTTAATATTAACTTTTTCTTTAGGCATTGCTCTTCCAAATATTTTAAATCACAGCTAAAAAATTGCCTTAGTCAACTAAGAGTTTTAAAATTAAACTAGTTAAAAATAATTAAAAGCATCTTACTAGTCCTCAGCTTTGTAATTAAAGAAATCAAAGTCGGCAGGAGTTCTGTTTATACTTCCCTTATCTAGCGCATATACGCCAACCATTGTTCCCATAAAGCCCCATTGTGGTGTTCCCCAATCACTTAAAAAGCTGGCATCAGAAACGGCACCTGCAACTTTCCAATTGGTATTGTCATAACTATAATAAAAGGTTCTTTCATAGCCATTTACCTCAACTTTTAAATACAAATCTTTAGGCTCTATTTTGTCAACAGTAGCAATTGTTTTTCGCTTTCCTTTTCTACATTCTTCTACTATTAACTGCAATCCACCGTTATTGGTAAGAGATACTCCTGCAAATGTCTTGGTATCATAATAACAAATTAAGCCTGCCCGTTCGTTTCCTAGAGGTTTAAAAGTAAGTTTGGTAGTGGCATTGTAATGTAAATTCTCTTCTCTTCTCAACAATATATTTCTCGCAGCGATGGTATCCAAATCAAAGGGAGTAGTATAAATTCTGAGATAACCTTTTTTCTCAGTCATACTAAAGTTGCTACTATCGGGTGTACGAACCCATCCCCAATTAGTATTAAGTTTGGGTGTATTAAAATCTTCCTTCTCTGATTTACTATATTTTTTTACAGTTAAATCTGGCGCCCAATCAGATTCAGAAGGTCCGTCACCTTCATTTAGTATTGGCCATCCATCTGGCAACCAGTTTACTTTATCCAAACCAGTTTCTCTGCCCAATTGATTATTGTATCCATCTACCCTTCTCATAGATAAATATAATGCCCACCATTCTCCTTTTTGGGTTTCTACTAACGATGCATGTCCTTGTTGTGTGGTGCGCGGACGAGGTTTTTGACCAAGCTTTAGCTGCGCAATAAATGGATTATAAGGTGAAGCTTCGTAAGGGCCATAGATATTTTTACTTCGAGCAATAAGCTGATGATGTTCTGGATATAAGCCACCGCCTGCCGCGATGTGATTATAATAATACCCATTCCGTTTAAAAATATGTGGGCCTTCTGGATGTCCTTTTTCACTTCCCCATTCTATCCATTTTGGTTCTTCCATCACCTTGGTACATTCATCATTCAGCCTCACTATTTTGGTACCCTTTCCCTTTGGTATTCCCGCTGCATAAGACATATAATGCGTTCCATCATCATCCACAAAATGAGATGGATCGTTACCCTCAAACGTAAGTTGTACAGGCTTTGTCCATGGCCCATTAATGCTTTTAGATTTAACCATAAAATTGCCTCTTACATTAATCTTTCTGTCTTTTGTAAGCTGAACCAAACAATAAAAAACGTAAAAGGTGTCTTTATAATAAGAAATATCGGGCGCCCACATGCCACAACCATCAAAGAAAGCATCTAAATTAAGGTCTGACTTTTGGGTAAATACATGCCCTATTTGTTGCCAATGAACCAAATCTTTTGAATGAGAAATGATGATAGATGGAAAGTACTGAAAGGTGGAATTTACCAGATAATAATCGGTACCAACACGCACTACAGATGGATCTGGGAAGAAACCAGGCACTACAGGATTAGTATAATGCTGTTTCTTCACCCGCTCTTTCTGCAATCGTTGAACTACACTATCAGGAAGTTGTTTTTGTGCGTTCACTACTATAGTCCATGACCAGAAACAAAGAATTGCCAGTATAATTTTCTTCATATTTATATTCTTTAACCCCAAATTGACTAAGTAATTTCTGCAACCAACGATTAGTTCTGCTATTGAAAAACCACATCGTCTATATCTAATAGTTTACCGGCATCTCCAAAAACACTTATTTGAATAGTGGCATTGTTATTTGCAACCTGAATGTCATTTAGCTTAATCTGCTGCCATTTATCGGTTGCCTTAATAGGTATTGTTTTAGATTTCTTACCTGAATAAATAGTAAGAACGCCAGACTTATCTCCCACATTGCCCTTAACCCTTGCACTAAAAGAATACTTGCCATCGGGAATAAATTCTAAGATTTGTTTCATGGTAGCCTTATAGTTTTTATCCTGCTTTATCTCTAGGTAATGCTTTCCTTCTTGCGCTCCGATACTATCATTAATAACCTTGACTGCATCTGGATTATTGCCATCAGTTCTTGTAACAATCCAAGCAATAGGATAGGTATTACCTTTTGCACCATATTCGAAACTTGCATTACCAACAAGATTTGTAGCAGCGTTTTTCTTAGCATAAAACCTAAAATAATCTACGTTCATAGCTGCATCTTTTGGAGGGATATTTAATCCGCCCCATGCATTTAAATTAACTGGCAATGCAGTAAGCCAGAAGTTTTGAGGCGCATACACTTTCCATTTGTCAGCAAGATATTTGGTTGAAAAAAGCTGTCTATTGCAATAGAAATTAATTCTATCGGGCAACCATTCATAGCCCATTACAATCCATTTTGAAAGATCTTGTTTTATAGGTTTGTTTTTTGGCGCCTCACTTAAATGTGTTGGTGTGTAGATATGATAATTTTGAGCCAAGGTGTTATCCTTAGAATTATGCTCGAATCCATCAATCTCCAAAACCCTGTTTTCTTGTGGAATTAAATCTTTGTTTACCAATGCATCTCTCACTCCTTTACCTTCTCCTTCATTTGTACCAGTTAATCCCATGGACCAGAAAGACTGATGTAGGCCACTAAGTTCTTTGTTGCCGCCATAGAGTTTTACCCTTATTTCGTAATATCCATAACCAAAGTTGTGTGTAGATACTACCCCGCCGCCTTTATATTGTTTCTCCAAAGACAACGTGCTATCATTTGTAAAATTTATTTGTAGACACCCAATTCCGTCTGGTAATGTTGTAACTTTTACATTCTCTTGAGTACTATTACCACCCATTTTTTGATTTATCCTATGCAACCAATCATTATTATTGGGCACTAGCCCTTTGTTAAATTCGTCACTGAAAACCATTTGATATCCATTCTTTTCAGGCTTAAAAGAACTATCTATTTTGTTTTGCGCTTTTACCAAAACTGACTGGCCGATTATGAAAAGAATAAGTAGAAAAAAGAAACGATTATACATAAGTAAGCAATTTTAGCGACACAAGTGGCTATGTTGTAAAAGTATAGTAGCGACTAGTAATATCAGTATAAATTGCTGTGTTAACGAAGAAATGAACGCAATAAATATTGAAATCGTTCCCAACTTTGCGACTTTTAAGACCATATTCTGTTGAGAACTTGGGAACGATTTCAACGAGATTCCAAGTTTTTCATATACATAGTATTGACTTACTTATTAGACAGTACTACTTATAAATAGATTTGCTGCTATTAATCAGTTTATATTATGATTGCTAAGTTTATTACACGCGTATCCTTCTGCTTGGTTCTTTTTCTTCTTTTCATCAACCACATATTAGCGAACAAAGTGGTTATTGGGGAAACACAAATACCAATAAATCAGAATTGGAAGTTTACTATTGATCCAAACAATGAAGGTGAAACCAAGCAGTGGTATAGTGTTAGTTACAGTGATGCAGGTTGGAAAAACGTAACTATACCCCATAACTGGGATTTAGATAATGAGTATGCCAACTACAAGGGAAAAACATGGTATAAAACAAGTTTTGAGACGCCGTCCTTCAGCAATAAGAAAGTTGTACTGTCTTTTGGTGAGGTTGCCATGAGTTATAAAGTTTTTCTCAATGGCAAACAGATTGCAAGTGTTTTATGTGGTAACTACAGAGAAGACTTTGACATTACTACCCTATTGAAACCCAATACAACTAATACGCTTGCTGTAATGGTAGACAATACTTTGAAGTGGGGGGCATACTGGAGTTGGGGTGGCATAAGAAGACCTGTAACATTATTGATTAAGGAGCCTATAAACATCGTGAGGCAGCAGATTGTGGCAATACCCAATTTGGAAAAGGGTACTGCAATTGTAAACACTACATTATATATTGAAAACACAACTGCCAAAGCAGAGAATATCCAAATAGCACAACAACTCTTATTTAATCAGTCAGCCGTAAAAACTACAAAACCTATTACCGTTTCTATTGCTGGAAACGGAACTACATCCTATACTTTTCAGCAATCATTAAGCAAAGAACAAGTGAAGCTTTGGCATATAGATCATCCCAATATGTATACTAGTGCGGTCTCTATTATTCAAGATAAAAAAACTTCTTATCAATTAAATGACAGGTTTGGCATCCGCAAAATAGAATGTGATGGTTATCAGTTTAAATTGAATGGAGAATCGGTAAGGCTAACGGGTTATAACTGGGTGGCTGATGATAGAACAACCGGAAACACATTGCCCGAGTTTAGGTATAAAGAAGACATTGATTACATGAAACAAACAGGACTGAACATGGCTAGACTATCTCACCGTCCACTTCCTGAAGATGTGATGGATTATCTGGATGAAAAAGGTGTTTTGGTATTGGCTGAGTTTAATAACTGGGCAGATTTTATGAATGCACAAAGTGAAGAACCGAAACAATTTACTACTAAACTAGTGCAGCAAAAGATGAATCATCCTTGTGTGATTGGTTGGAGTGTAGGCAATGAAAATGGAAGTTTGAAAGAGAATCCGAAAGTGAATGAGTATGTGGATAGTATTATCAAGTTTATAAAAACAAAACTAGATAGCAGCCATCTGGTTACTTACGTTTCTAATACAGCCGATTTTCAGGATAATGATGCTGCGCAATATTGCGATGTAATCATGATAAATAAATATGGATCTTACAGTAAGGGAATAGATGCACTGAAACAGCGCTATCCTAATAAAGCTGTTTTCATGTCGGAATATGGTGGTTATCTCACCGCAGGTAATCTTATTTATGACACGCCAGATAAAACAGTTTTTAAACGTTTTATGGTGGACAGCTTTGGACAGAAAGAAAACTTATTTGGCTATTCACTTTGGACATACAACGATTACAGAAGCTGTTATCAGTCTCCTAATCCTGAAACGACCACGCCACTTCACCAAAACAGGCAATGGGGAATTGTGGATGTATATCGCAACAAGAAGAGGGCTTTCCGGCAAATGCAACAATATTATGCCCCTGTAAAAGCCTTAAACATCAACCTAGAAAAGCCATTGAATGGACTGATAAAAACAGAGTTATCATTAGTGCCAAGAAGCAAAAAAGACATTCCTGCTTTTACTCTTTCAGGATATAAACTAGTGTGGGAAGTTCGAAATAACGACAATAAAAATGAGCAATCAGGATTTATAAGCTTGCCAGATATTGTGCCTGGTGCAAACACTTTAAAGTATCCTTTGGAATGGACAAAAACAGATAAATCTATATTCCTACGGGCATCGCTATTATCATCAACGGGTTATGTGGTACTCGATACTACCTTTTTTGTAGCACCTCCTCCAACACCAACAATTAACGCTTTTATAGCTGCAGATAAAGAGGCAAGATTAGTTTTTGAAAAGAGTTCTTTGGCCACAGAGTACATTGTAAAATACAGTATTGATGGCGTAGAAAAAACGCTGAAACCCACTATCGATCATTATGCAGATATTACTGGGCTTCCATTAGGTAAGGAGTGTAAAGTTTGGGCGGTTGCTACCAATTCATTTGGCGAGAGTGCCCCTACTGCCACTTATTATTTTACTACAAAGGCAGGTTACAATGCATTGCCTCCTGTTATTTGGTTAAACGAGGCATCCAACAATGGCTTCTTTACAGGTTATAGCTTTCATTATTCCGACAATCAATACGTTATTCGTTATGGTACTAATTTGAATGAAAAAGACAAATGGAACACCCTTACTTCTGGAACTTTTGGCATGATGCAAGTGCCTAATCTTACCAATGGCACTACCTATTATTACCAATTAAAGAGAGAAAGTGCCTTCAACTCAAACGCTAGTGAATGGAGTGAAGTAAAAACCATAACACCCAATGAAGGACACCAATCTGGCTATAGTATTATTCATGGATTTGTACAGGTTGGCAATGAATTATTAATCAGTTGCACACCATCGCACAATGCAAAAGGCTTTAAGGCTACCTGTAAAACCGCAAGTGGAACTAAGGAATTTATCATCAACCAATCTGTGCCTACACTAATTACGCTATCATTAAATAGCGCTGAAAAAGTGATTGATGTGAAGCTGGAAGCGTTGTGAGTTTAGAGTCGAAAGTTGAAAGTCCTGATTTGAGCATTTTGATAAAAGAAAAGAGGCAGTTGAGAAGTTAATACTTCTCAACTACCTTTTTCCTATTGCCAATCCCCTCTTTGCCCATTTCTTTCAAATTATTGCCCTTTTTACTCTAAACGTTGCTCCTTATTGTAAAATAGGAGCAACCTAATCAGCATCTATTGTTCCTTTCGGGCTAAAAGGAGCAACCCCATGACAATTTTTGTATACTAATTTTATAATTTAAATCACTTACAGTTATTGTATGCACAATGATTTGATTGCCGACAAGTTGCGGCAGGTTAGCAGGCAAATAGAGGTGGAGCTTACCTATAATAGCTGGCTGTAATTTTACTTTTCATGTTTTAAGCTTTCTAATTCCCCTCTTATCAGCAGCCTTCCTAAATAAATTTTTGTCTGATCATATTTAGCAGGATGAAGAGTAATATCATTAACATTATTGCCTAGAATTGTCTTTTTATCTGCTATTCTATCTGAGATAAACAACTTTACTTGATGCTTGCCGGCCTCCACTTCTACAATATCAAACTGACCACGATAGCGGTTGTTGCAATTAATATTAAACCTATTTAACAATGCTGTTTCTATACTATCAGTATAAACTGCTTTTGCTATTCTAGCATTGGCAGTAGTCACCAGTTTCACTTTCTTTCCATCCAATTCAATGGCTAATTGTCCTACTTCTGGTCCACCAATATCAAAAATGCCAAACGCATCTCCTACAAAAGAAAAACTGAGGTATTCTCCTGCCTTTTCAGCTTGCATAACGGTGGAAAACCATGGATTGAATTGTTTAAAACTTTCTACTTTATCGGTTCCTACCTCTTTCCAACCTTTACTAAAAGAAATATTTGCATTGAAAGGATACCAATGCGCATCTTCCCAATTACCTTTTAAAAGGGGTTTAGGCAATGCATGACTAGTAATTTCAGCAGCTCCATTCTTCATTTTATTAAAAGCCCTGGCCATTGCAGCAGCATATAAGTTACCTCCTTCTTGTGTGGGGTGCACGCCATCCTTTGAAAAAACAATCTTACCCAAAACAGGATTAGCTGCAGCAAACACAAGTTTAT
>CANGFK010000126.1 GCA_947452925.1 Chitinophagaceae bacterium
ACACTTGACGCTATTGCGGCACTTCAACTACCTTCTTTTGTAGAGCTTTTGAAAATTCATCCAGTAAGAAAAGGAGAAGTTCAATCAAAGTCCAGGGCATTGAATTGTGCCTTGAAACATTGTCATAATGATATTGTCACCATCTTTGATAGTGAAGATGAACCTGATGTGAACCAGTTTTTGAAAGTAGCTTACCTTTTTGAAACTACAGATTACGATGTTGTACAGTGTAGTATTGGTATTTATAACTCTAATCAGAACTTTATAAGCCGTTTCTTCTCTGCCGAATTCCGTTGTTTTTTCGAATACCTGCTTAGCGGGATTGATAGAACAGAAAAATGGAATCTGCCCGGACTATATCTCCCTTTGGGGGGCACTTCTTTCTATGTGAAGAAACCAATTATGCAAAAGATTGGTCATTTTGATATGTTCAATCCAACTGAAGACCTCATTTTTAGTTCTACTGTCTACCGGCATGGAGGCAAAATTGGTCACCTGCCTAGTATGACTAGGGGAGAGGCGCCTGTGTTGGTAAAGCAATTACTAAATCAGCGTACCCGTTGGGTTAAAGGCTTCATCATTTCTACTTGTGTAATGAATAGAAATATCATAGCTACCTGGCGGCAAATTGGATTCTTCAGGTGGTTATCTTTCAATTTATGGACATTGGGTTCTGTTATTGCACTTGTTTCTCCTATCTTTTTTATTCTCACTATCCTATGGTTAATCCTTCAATCTCAGATTTTCAACTCATTTTTTCCATTTTGGTTGTCTATTATTGGGTTTTATGGCCTGATGGTGATTGGAACTTTCATCAGTATTTCTATATTTGTAGTGGCCTCATTAAAGTACAAAAGGTATAAGGACGCATTCCTGACGCCTTTGTTTCTAGTTTTTTCCAATATTCTACTGACAATCGCGTGTTACAAGGCATTATACCAGTTAATTACTAAGCCCAATATGGCATGGAGTAAAACAGAACATGGATTAGCAAAGAAAGATTAAACCGTAAACTATGATTAAGAAGAAAGTGCTTTTTGTATTCGGAACAAGACCCGAACTGATTAAGTTGCATCCAGTAATTGAAGTCTATAAAAAGAGTAACCAGCATGAAGTGAGGGTTTGCATTACTTCTCAACACAAAGAACTATTGCATGACCTTTTCGAGTTTTTCTCTTTTACTTATGATGTAGACTTGTTTGTGATGAAGCCAAATCAAACATTGGTAAGTTCGTTTATAGACATTATGGAAGGATTAGATAAATACCATCATGAATTTAAAGCAGAGGTTATTTTTGTCCAAGGTGATACAACTTCAGCATTTGCTGGTTCGTTATTTGGCTTTTATAACAACATAAAAGTAGCGCACATTGAAGCAGGCTTGAGGAGTGGTAGCCTTACTTCCCCTTTTCCAGAAGAGGGAAACAGGAAAATGATTTCGCAGGTAGCTCACTATCACTTTTGTCCTACGGAATATGCCCGCATCAATTTGTACAAAGAAAATTCAACAGATAATGTATTTGTTGTGGGTAATACGGTGATTGATACATTGATGGAAACCATTCAGATTACACAAAGCAAGGAGGCGCATTATAAAGCGTATTTTGAGCGATTAGGCGTTGACTTCAATAATAGAATTATCCTCACCACCATGCATAGAAGGGAGAATTTTGGAACCCCTTTACTGGATATTTGTGCCGCCATCAAAGAGTTTTCTGCTTATTGTGATGATGCTCAGTTTGTAATTCCTGTGCATCCCAACCGCAATGGGGTAATGATAAGGCAACAACTGGCAGATTGTAAAGCGGCCTTACAGCTTCCTCCTTTGGCGTATGATAATCTGGTTTATCTGATGAATAATTGCTTTGTAATTCTCACCGACAGTGGCGGAATACAGGAAGAAGCCATTTCTTGCAACAAACCAATTTTGATTTTAAGAGACACCACCGAAAGACAAGAAGTGTTGGAAGTGGGAGCGGGGCTTTTGGTGCATAGCGATAAAGCTTTGATTTTCAGTTATCTGAAAAGATTATTTGAGATGCCTAAATTCTACAGAAGTATGACACATAAGTTCAATCCTTATGGTGACGGTAATGCCTCTCAGAAAATATTTGAGATCATAGGCTAGCCTTTTATTGGTCATACCAACTCTTTTTCTATTAATAAACGACCGTTTTCTTGAAATAAATGAGTGTTTATTGGGAATAAACGACCATTTACTGGAAATAAACGACCGTTTATTTTGAATAAATGACCGTTTTCTTGGAATAAACGACCGTTTATAGAGAATAAATAACCGTTTATTTGGAATAAACGACCGTTTATTGAGAATAAATAACCATTTATTTAGAGAAAACACTGGTTTATTATTTGGGTATTAAATTGAGAAAGCATTTTTGGCATTAGTAGCGTTAGTATCACTGCTAAAATTATCAATAGATTAAGTTTATCAAAATCAACCGCTTCTTTTAACCCTTTGCTTTATAACCTTCAATGATTGCACCTATATTTGAAGCGTCAATCATAACGGCCTTTTATGGATAAAAACAAGTTGATACAAAGGGATATTAGTTGGCTTAGTTTCAATGCGAGGGTATTGCAGGAAGCCAATGACCCGTCTGTACCACTACGTGAAAGGATTCGTTTTCTGGGTATATTCTCCAACAATACCGACGAGTTTTTCAGGGTACGTGTAGCCACTTTAAAACGTATGATTGAATTTGCAGAAAAGCGAAAACGGCTGAATATGCACATGGAAGATAACCCGCAAAACATACTAGATCAGATACATTCGGTGGTGTTGAGGCAGCAAACCGAATTTAACAGGATTTGGGATGGCATTCTAAAAGAGCTGAATGAAGAGAAGATATTTCTGTTGGATGAAAACCACCTGAATGAAGAACAACAAGCTTTTGTGCGTAAATTCTTTGACGAACAAGTAAGAAGTAACGTAATACCGCTGATAATAGAAAACCTGCCTCAGATGCCGTATTTACGAGATAAAAGTATTTATCTTGGGGTGGTGATGCGGAAGCGAGATAGTGCCTATCAACAAAAATATTCCCTTATAGAAATTCCTGTTTCCGCTTTGGGACGCTTTGTTTTGCTTCCGTCAGAGCCTGGTGTTCACAACATTATCCTGCTTGAAGATGTGATAAGGTTCAATCTACCTAATATATTTTCTTACTTCGGGTATGATTATTTTGAAGCGCACGTGTTTAAACTAACCAAAGATGCAGAGATAGATCTGGATCAGGATGTGAGTACCAGTTTTGTAGAAAAGATAGAAAAGGGATTGAAGAACCGAAGAAAAGGAAAGCCTGTTCGTTTTGTTTATGACCGCGAAATGGATGCAGGCTTGCTGGAATACCTGATAAGAAGATTGAATTTGGGTAATAAAAGTAACATCATACCCGGCGGACGCATTCATAACTACAGGCACTTCATGGATTTTCCAGATGTGTTTCCTGCTCAAAGTCAACGCAACAAACCCTTCACTCATCCCGAATTGAAAGGCGCACTGAGGGTAACGGACATCATTCTGAAGAAAGATGTGATGCTTAATTTCCCTTATCACTCTTATGATAGCGTAATAGATTTGTTGCGAGAAGCTGCAATGGACCCTCTGGTAGTGAGCATCAAAATAACAGCATACAGGCTTGCTTCTAATTCTAAAGTGATTAATGCGTTGGTCAATGCCTCTCGAAATGGCAAAGCTGTAATAGTTCTTCTTGAACTAAAAGCTCGCTTTGACGAGGAAGCCAACCTTGCATGGAAGGAAGTGTTGGAGCAAGAAGGAGTGAAAGTATTGTTGGGGGTGCCTAAAATGAAAATACACGCCAAGTTGTGCATCATCAAAAAAAAAGTAGGAACACGGACTGTCCAATATGGCTTTGTAAGTACCGGAAACTTGAATGAAAATACAGCAAAGGTTTATGGCGACCATTGTTTACTGACGGCCAAACGTTCGGTGATGGCCGATATCAACAGAATATTTAACTACCTCGAAAATTGGAAAACAGGTACTGGACAACTGCATCTTTGTAAGACTTTGCTTATTTGTCCCATCAATATGCGATCGGCTTTTGAAGCGCAGATAATCAGGGAAATAAAATTGGCGAAAGCAGGTAAGGATGCATCCATTACGCTGAAAGCAAACTCCCTCAGCGATTCCAAATTGATAGAGCGTTTGTATGAAGCCGCAGCTGCCGGAGTGAAACTACATTTGATAATACGTGGCATTTATTGTCCGATTATGGATAAGAAAAAAATAAAACACCACGTTAAAGCCATCAGTATTGTAGATGAATATCTGGAACATGCGCGAGTAATTATCTTCAAAAACGGAGGGAAAGAGAAAATCTACATTAGTTCTGCGGATTGGATGGTGAGGAATCTGGATCACAGGTTGGAAGCTGCCATTCCAATTATGGATAAGGGCATCAGAAAAGAGTTGAAAGAAATTATCCATATTCAGTTGAGTGATAATGTGAAAGCTAGGATATTAGACAAAGAACTGAGTAATGATTATGTGCCTCAGAATGATAAAAAGAAGGTGCGGTCACAAATTGAAACGTACCATTATCTTCATCAAAAAACAATAAAATAAATTGACATTAGCCGCAATAGACATTGGTAGTAACGCTGCGAGATTGCTTATATCCCGAGTGATTGAAAATGCAAATGGTAAGCCTGAGTTTAATAAAACAAATTTTGTTCGAGTCCCACTTCGTCTTGGTTTCGATGTTTTTGAAACGGGAGAGATAAGCAATCATAAAGTTGAAATGCTGATTCAAACCATGAAGGCCTACAGGCACTTGATGAAAGTGTATGAAGTAACAGATTTCAGGGCTTGTGCCACCAGTGCAATGCGTGATGCCAAGAACAGCAAAGAAATAATAAAAAAAGTAAAAGAAGAAACAGGAATAAACATAGAAATCTTATCTGGCGATAAAGAAGCTTCTATGATTAACCAGACACATATTGCCGAGAAATTAGATAAAAACCATTCTTACTTATACATTGATGTTGGGGGAGGAAGTACGGAACTTACCTTTTTTGATGAAGGTAAAATGAAGTACAGAGAGAGTTTCAATATTGGGACTATCCGCTTATTGAAAGGGCAAGTGGAAGAGAGGAATTGGGATTTGATGCGCGATCATCTGAAGCAAAATACAAAATCCGCTTTGCCAATCACCGCAATAGGTAGTGGTGGAAACATTAATAAGATATTCTCTATCAGCAAAAAGAAAGAAGGGAAGCCATTGAGTCTGGAGTTGCTAAGGGACTTTTATAAAGAGCTAAGCAGTCACAGTATTGATGAGTTAATACGCATTTATAAACTGAAGGAAGACCGCGCAGATGTGATTGTACCTGCCTTATTAATTTACATAAACATTATGCGCTGGGCAGAAATATCCGAAATATATGTCCCTAAGATAGGTGTTGCAGATGGACTGATTCAGACCCTTTATGAAGACCTTAAAAAGTAATTTATCTTTTAACTCTTTTGAATAATTCAACCCCATGTTTTTTATTATATCAAAGATTTCGTTGTTCTTCTTACAGCCCTTCAACTGGATTTTGTTTTTATTGGCAATCTGGTACTTCGCAAAAAATGAAAAGGTAAAGAAACGCTTATTAATTCTGATTGCCTCTCTTGCAATTATACTTTCAAACGGATTTCTACGAAATGAGGCTGAACTGGCTTGGCAAGTAAATAAAAGCGGCGTGGTGCCAGGTAAGCAATATGAAGCTGGGATTCTATTGGGAGGGTTGTCGGGGTATGATAAAAACCAGGTTGGTCATTTTAGTGGTGCCTGTGACCGTTTTATAGAAACTGTTATTCTTTACAAACAAGGTATTATCAAAAAGATTGTGGTTAGTAGTGGTTCTGCAAATCTGTTTATAAAAGCCCCGGGAGAAGCAGATTTTCTCTATGAAAAACTAGTGGCGTCGGGTATTCCTGCAAAGGATATTTTAATAGAAAACAGGTCTAGAAACACTTTCGAGAATGCAACCTTCTCAAAACATATTTTAGATTCTTTACATCTGCCCGGACCTTATGTTTTAATTTCTTCTGCTTTTCATTTGCGCAGGGCTTTGAAAGTGTTTGACAAAGCTGGGTTGAATGTGGTACCTTATCCGTGTGCTTTCATTGCAACTGAAAAAATATACAATTGGGATGATTATGTCTGGCCTTCACTAGATGTGTTGATGAGTTGGGGCGGTCTGATAAAAGAATACGTGGGTGTGGTGATGTATAAGGTTACAGGAAAAGCGTGAGGAGTAGATATGAAATAGGAAATATGAAGTATGAAATATGAAGTATGAAATATGGGTTAACAAATCAGTAGCAAATATCGTAATACATAGTACTTCATATTTCATACTTCATATTTCATATTTTCCTGACCTCCACCGTATGTAGTTCTTTCAATTTATTCAATGCTTCTTGTAACCTTGCTTTTGGAATGCCAATCTCCAAGAGATTAAACAGTTGGTAATCTTGTTTTATAATAGAGCAATTAAATTGCTTCACAATCATCATCACTTCATTCATCATAGTGTAATCAAACTGTAACTGATAGACTATTTCTATCGGATACTGTACAAATGGCACCAACTGTAACGCCATTGCTGCTGCTGATTTGTAGGCATTTATCAATCCCGGTACGCCCAATAGTGTGCCGCCAAAATACCTGACTACCACTATCAAAATGTTGGTCAACTGCTTGCTGTCAATTGCGTTCAGTATGGGTTTTCCTGCTGATCCGCTTGGCTCACCAGCATCATTTACCCTGAAGTTATTTCCATCATACCCTATCCTGTAAGCAAAACAATGATGTACCGCTTTGGGATGTTCTTTCTTCAGTCCCTGCAATATTTTTTTAAAATCCTCTGCATCTTTCAGTGGATAAGCATACGCAATAAAGCGGCTTCCTCTATCCTTATATTCGGCTACAGATGTTTTATCAATTGAGTAGTAATACACGTTGCTCACTATGAGTTATAAGTTATTAATTCATTTCCTATTTGGGTTGTAATGCTGTTTTTTGCATTAAACAAGATAGGAGAGGGTACTCCTGTTTCTATTGTAAGCTGAGTATTGGTAATCACCCGTGCTTCATCACAAAGCTGATGGTCAATAAAGGATTGTAACGTTTTACTGCCACCTTCTACCAATATACTCTGGATGTTCAATTGATAACAGGCATCCATTATCTGCTGTAAAAAAGGCTTACTCGACTCCAATTTATAATAAACCAGATTGTCTCTTTTTTCTTCTTTAACCAAATTAAATACAATAGTCAATTGCTTTTGGTCGAAGATATTTAATAACATAGGCAGAGAAAGCTGTTTGTCAATGACTAGTCTTACTGGCTGCTTCCCTGTCCATAATCTGTTGGTTAAAGACGGATTATCCAGTAGTGCAGTATTCGTCCCAACCAATATCGCAGCTTCTTCACTACGCCATTTGTGAACCAATTTATTGGTTATCTCACTGCTGATAAGTAAGCGATCATGTGTATTCACACCGATAATATGATTGGCCGTTTCCGCCCATTTCAATACAATATAAGGTCGCTTCTTAGTATGGAAAGTAAAGAAGCGGTTGTTCAATGCCTTACATTCTTCTTTCAGCACACCGACTGTTACTTCTACACCTGCTGCTGCTAATCTGTCAATTCCCTTCCCGTTCACTGCTTCAAAAGGATCCCTGCATCCTACAATTACTTTAGGAATCTGGTATTTAATGATCAAATCAGCGCATGGAGGCGTCTTGCCAAAATGTGCACAAGGTTCTAGGCTTACATATAAAGTAGCTGAACTGATAAGCGCTTTATCCGCATCTGCCACACTGTTAATGCAGTTTACTTCGGCATGCGCTTGTCCGTATTGTTGGTGATAGCCTTCGCCTATTATCTTGTTGTTATAAACCAGAATACTGCCTACCATTGGGTTGGGTGCAACCAAACTTTGTCCTAGTTGTGCTAGCTGAATGCAGCGCTGCATGTAAATTTCTTCGTTAGAAAGGGGGGCATTGTCGGGCATAAGTAAAACAGTAAGATTTTGCAAACTTATGGCTGTAAGCCTTTGGTTGTAATTTCTTGTTTCGGAATGTAAGGGAGAAATACAAAAAAAAGGGAAAAGTAGAGACAAGGCAATGCCTTGTCTCTAGTAAATTATTATTTCAAAGAGGTCATGTCTATCACAAAACGATAACGTACATCACTTTTTAGCATTCTTTCGTATGCTTCATTGATGTCTTGTATTTTGATAAGTTCTATCTCAGAAACAATGTTGTGTTCTCCGCAGAAGTCAAGCATTTCCTGTGTTTCTGCAATACCGCCAATTAAAGAGCCTGCTACAGACTTTCTGCCCAATATCATCGGAACGGTATTCAGGAAAGGATCTAACCCACCCAGATAACCCACTATTACAATCGTTCCGCTTACGCTTAATGTAGCTATGTAAGGGTTGATGTCATGAATGTAAGGCACAGTATCTATGATTACATCAAACTTGCCTGCTACCGATTTCATATCTGCTTCATCAGTAGAAATAA
>CANGFK010000127.1 GCA_947452925.1 Chitinophagaceae bacterium
AATGTGCAAGAGCCTGATCTGGGCAAAGATCTGGTTACTTTGAATATGGTAAAGGACATAGTGATTGATGGGAAGAAAGTATCTTTTACGATTGTATTAACCACTCCAGCTTGTCCAATGAAAGATATGATGAGCAGGGCTAGTGAAAATGCAGTAAAACTTTTGGTAGATAAAGAGGCTATTGTAACCGTCAACTTCACTTCAAATACAACTACTACCCGTAAAGATGCACAATTGATTTTGGGTGGCGTAAAAAACATTATAGCTGTAGTGAGTGGCAAAGGTGGTGTTGGCAAGAGTACAATTGCTGCCAACTTTGCCCTTAGTCTGGCAGAAGGTGGCGCTAAAGTGGGACTGATGGATGCAGATATCTATGGTCCTAGTGTACCCATTATGTTTGGTGTGCGTGGAGAGAGACCAATGATGAAGGATGTGGGTGGCAAAGGTATGATTGTGCCTTTGGACAAATATGGCATCAAGTTGATGAGTATCGGATTGTTGGTGGATGAAAAAAATGCAGTTGTATGGCGTGGACCAATGGCAAGCAGTGCCATCAAACAATTTGTGACTGATGTAGATTGGGGTGAGCTAGACTATCTTGTTATTGATATGCCTCCTGGCACTGGCGACATTCACCTTACCCTTATGCAAACCGTTCCAGTAACAGGTGTAGTAATTGTCACGACACCACAAAATGTGGCATTGGCAGATGCCAAAAAAGGGATTGCCATGTTTGGACAAGCGCAGATAAACGTACCTATCATTGGCTTGGTGGAGAATATGGCCTACTTTACCCCTGCAGAATTACCTGAGAATAAATATTTCTTATTTGGCAAAGAGGGAGGGAAAAGATTGGCTGACGAGTACGATTTACCTTTCTTAGGACAAATCCCTTTGGTGCAATCCATACGTGAAGGTGGTGACGATGGCGTTCCTGCAATGGTGGGTACAGATGCTATTTCGCAACAAGCTTTTAGAGATATTACCTCAGCAGCAGTTAGAAATATTGCCATTCGCAATGCCAATATGCCACAAACAAAACCTGTGGAAGTAGCTTTATAGTCATAAATAATTAAAACTCATAAAAGATGCAGCTACTTACTACTGTGATGTAGCTGCACCTTTTTGTTTGTATAAAATAATTAACCCTATTGATGAGGGGCAAGCAAAGTAGCAGCCTAGAATGCGTGATTTGAAAATGTGGGTGGCAAGAATGTTCCGTCCGAAAGCAACTGCCAAAACTTTTGCTGAATTACTTCTGTCTGCAAGCCCTTTCTCTAAACACACATGTTGCCTGTAGTTTTATTCCGCTGCGGACATACAAATTCGCCCGATTCACGCATTCTTCTGTAGTAAGATATTCCCAGTTAGAAACTGATTTGACTGGTACACACAAGTCAACCCACGGAAGACGTGATAGAGGAAACCTTAAAAGTCATATAGCACATTAAATCCGATGGTAGTGAGTTTATCGGCTTCCATTCCTTTTTTATAGTACATGCCAATTGTTAGCGCATAACTGTCCCAGTTTGGCAATTTGAACCGAACACCTCCCCTTACCATGGGACCATAGGTAGCCCCGTTGTAGTTTGAATATTCGCTATTGGAAATATTTATTTTATAATAACCAAAGCCCGCACCTACATAACCTCCAAAACTCCTATCATTATCTTTTGTTGATTTACATCCAATGTTATAATCAACTACCAAAGGCAAGTCATACGCGAAAGAGATACCTACATCATTGCCGATGGTATTGGTTACTATAGCTATGCCAAGCCCAATTGGCGCACCAACACTGATGGAAGAATGTTCATTCTCCACAAAGTTGAACCTGGGAAAATAGGTGAGGTTTGTTTGGCTGAGACCAAAACTCTCCGAGCCACCCGGAATCTTCACTGTACCAGTTATGGCAGATATGGTAGCACCAGCACTCTGCATAAAATGCTGGGAAAATAAACTGGAACTGCAAACACATAACACAAACAGTAAACAATAGAATCGTTTGAACATACACACGTTTTTTTATTAATAAATAGAAAAAAATCAGCTGATATTTTTGTTCTTCACTAGCCTCTTTTTAGTTTGTAAATATAGTAGGCGAAGAATAAACATGTTTACTTTTATTTGATTTTGGTGAAGAATACCAACATCGGCAGCAAACTTCTGCTCTAGTGATTTTAGTCAGCTTTCACTCAAAATGTTTCCTGCTACTTTGTGGCGAAACATTTTTATGCAACAAAAAGTAGAACTATTAGCCCCTGCAGGAAGTTTTGAATGTATGGTTGCCGCTATACAAGGTGGTGCTGATGCAGTTTATTTTGGCGTAGAGCAGTTGAACATGCGTGCTCGTGCCACTATGAACTTCGTGATAGAAGACCTCCCCACAATCGCTCACTTGTGCAAACAACATAAGGTTCGTGCCTATCTTACCCTCAATACTATCATTTACGACCACGACATCTCGATGATGAAACATATTGTAAATGAAGTAAAAAGAACCGGTATTGATGCAATTATAGCTGCAGACCAAGCAGTAATCAGTTATGCTTTCAAGCAAGGAGTTGAGGTACACATCTCCACTCAAGCCAACATTACCAATGTAGAGACCATCTCGTTCTACGCTCATTTTGCCGATGTGATGGTGCTCTCCCGTGAACTGAGCCTGAATCAGATAAAACAAATTTGCAAGGAAATAAAGAAACAGCATATAGCTGGCCCTTCTGGACGTTTGGTTGAAGTGGAAGTATTTGCACATGGCGCTTTATGTATGGCTGTATCTGGCAAATGCCACTTGAGTCTTCACACCCAGAATTCCTCGGCAAACAGAGGCGTATGTGTTCAGAATTGCAGGCGCAAATACAAAGTGATTGATATGGAAGATGGGCATGAACTAGAGGTTGACAATGAATACATTATGAGTGCGAAGGACCTGTGCACCATCAATTTCATAGATCAGTTGCTAGATACTGGCATTAAGGTATTGAAAATAGAAGGAAGAGGCAAGGCGGCAGATTACGTAAAAACAGTAACACGTTGTTACCGTGAAGCTGTGGACAGTTACCTGTCCAACACCTACTCGCCCACAAAGGTTGCTGACTGGCTGAACAGGCTGCATCAGGTTTACAACAGAGGCTTCTGGAGTGGCTACTACCTGGGCAGAGAAATGGGCGAATGGGCAAGCAATTCTGGCTCACAGGCATTGACCCGTAAGATATATATTGGGAAAGCCACCAATTACTATTCGCGCTCGGGTATTGGGGAATTTTTGATAGAAGCATATTCTCTCAAGGTTGGTCAGGAGGTGATGATTGTTGGTCCAACAACGGGGGTTATAGAAACAACCATCACCAGTTTGCATGTA
Source organism: Chitinophagaceae bacterium (assembly GCA_947452925.1). Taxonomy (GTDB): domain Bacteria; phylum Bacteroidota; class Bacteroidia; order Chitinophagales; family Chitinophagaceae; genus Parasediminibacterium. Next base: position 3,365 of record CANGFK010000127.1, read on the forward strand.
AATGATGATGGTGCCAAAGAATGCGCTGAAAAGGGAGAATATTGTTCTTTTGCAACAGGCACACAGGTGCGCAAATCGGATAAGCTCTACAAGATTGTACCCGCCAAAGAAGAACTGCCCGTATGATTACAATAACTTTCAGACGTCAAAAGTGCATTGGTTGCAATTACTGTATGGAAATTGCGCCGAGACGTTGGCAGATGAGCAAGAAAGATGGCAAAAGCAACCTTGTAGGCGCCAAAGACAAAAAAGGTTTCTGGACGATAAAACTAGGTGAAGAGGAGCGCGATGAAAATGAACGTGCTGCCAGCTCTTGTCCCGTAAAGATTATAGAAATACGATAGACTAAATACCTTAGTTTGCCCTGCATTCTTCATTTATTAATCATGACCAATAAAAAAAGCACCTTATTCTCCTCCCAAAATGCATTTATCTCAAACCAGACAAGACCTTTCAGCACGAAGAATATGGCGCGCTACATAATATAAGCGGTGCCATGTATTGGTGATCACGCTTAACAATCTAAGAATTAATTTCATAAATTCATTCTCAGCTAACTAAATCATTATACACTAAACGTTAATCTAATGTCTCTGACAACTAACAACTATTCTTCTTTATCTTCGGCGGCGATGATTACTCCCAGTACAATAGAACAAATAAAGAATCGGCTAGACATAATAGATGTCGTTGGCGATTTTGTAAAGCTCAAGAAACGAGGTAGTAATTACTTGGGCAACTGCCCCTTTCACAACGAAAAAACCCCTTCCTTCACCGTCTCCCCTGCCAAAGAATTATACAAATGTTTTGGCTGTGGCAAAAGCGGTAACACCATCACCTTTGTGATGGAACACGAAAAGCTTAGCTATGTAGATGCCCTCCGTTGGCTTGCTGCCCGCTACAACATAGAAATTGAAGAAACAGAAGTTAGCGACAAACAAAAACAACAGATGCAGGTGGCCGACAGCCTGTATGTAATTAATAAGTTTGCAGGCACTTTCTTCGACGATCAACTTTTTAACACCGAAGATGGCAGAGCCATCGCCCTCAGCTACCTGAAGGAAAGAGGCTTTAGGGAGGAGATAATAAAGAAGTTTCAGATTGGATATAATCCCCAACAACGCGATACACTCGCTAAAGCGTTGTTGGCAAATCAGTTTAACAGAGAACTGCTTCCCCGCACCGGACTTGTTGCTGTGCGCAATGAAACCGAACTAGTAGACAACTACAGAGGGCGTATCATCTTTCCCATACACAACAACAGCGGTAAAATAATAGGTTTTGGCGCACGCGTAATTGGTAAGGCAGACAAAGCACCAAAATACATCAATACGCCAGAGAACGAGTTGTACGTGAAGAGTAAACTGCTGTATGGCTCCTACTTTGCGCGGATGGCTATTGACAAGCAGGACGAGTGTTTGTTGGTAGAAGGTTATACAGATGTGGTAAGTCTGCATCAAGCAGGCGTGGAGAATGTGGTGGCTAGTGGTGGCACTTCATTAACAGTGGATCAGTTGCGTTTGGTGAAAAAATATACCAACAACCTCACCATCATCTATGACGGCGATAGTGCTGGTGTGAAAGCTGCTTTACGTGGGCTAGATATGGCATTGGAAGAAGGCTTGAACGTGAAGCTTGTATTGATACCAGACAACGAAGACCCTGATAGCTATGTGAATAAAGTAGGGACTGAGGCGTTTCAGCAATTTATAAAGGAGAATAAAAAAGACTTCGTCATATTTCAGCTAGAAGTAATGCTGAAGGATGTGGGCAATGATCTGAACCAGAAGAATATATTGGTCAATCAGATTGCCGAAACGATAAGCCGCATCAACAAAGCTGAGGACTTTACCAAACAACAAGCCTACATTAAACAATGTGCTGCCTTGTTGAAGATTGATGAAGGCGGATTGATTACGCTGGTAAATAAAATCAAACGGGACAAAGTTGCCAAAGACGAGAAGAAGCAAGCACCCATTGATAGTATTGACCAACTGAATACAGAGCAGTTTCAGACGATTGAAACAGACAATATTGGCAACATCGCTACCAACGAGGAAAAACATGAGCGGAATGTGCTGCGGATATTGCTTGAGTATGGACTGAAAGAATATCTCGAGACAAAGACAACCATTGCCGACTATATCTTTCAGGAGTTGCAAGACTATCCTTTCGAAAACCCCGAGCTAGAGAAGATACTAGGCCTTTACAAGAAATTGTACGACGATGGGAAAGAACCCGACACTAAAACATTTTTGTATTACGAGGATACCAGCATTCGCGAGTTGGCAATAAGCATCACATTGTTTCCGTATGAGCTGAGTGCAAACTGGGATAGTTTGTATGAAGGCAAAACAATTACTAATGCTGATACCAGTAACCAAGATGCGACAATGAGTATTAACTACTACAAACTCAAAAAGCTAAAGAAGATGTTTGATCAGAACCAAGAAGATTTAATAAAAGCAACTCAAGAAGATGAACAAATTAAGTTCATGAAAATTCACAAAGACTTACAAGATATTATCTTCGAAATAACGAAGAAACTAGGAACGGTAATTTTAAAATAAATTTCACAAAAAATTAATATTGGAATAGTAAACCTATATATTTGCAATGTGGCTCAAAAAAAGGGTCACTCTGTAGAAACAGACTGACCTCTAACGATTGCTTGCCATATGAAAATTCTTCGAAGTAAACTTGAGCTTTTTAAAGTAGCTTAACTTTCTTTGTTGTTCGGCCTCTCTCGATAAACTTGCTAATTTCTAACGATTGCTGCCTTATATTCTCTCTTCTTCTCTACTACTATTTCCGATTTGTTACACAAAAGTAAGGCATGCTTGAACACTACACAATAAAACTTATCCTACATTTTATGATAGCAAAAAAGAATTTAGAACGATAGAATCCTTGCTATTACTACGTTTCACAAATTATATCTAATGATGTCCAACGGCAATTTTAAATGAAAATAAATTATTTGATTTGTAAAAAAAGAGTTCTAAGTGGCTTTGCAAGAATAATTTTCACAATTAATTAATATTGGAAGATTAAACCCTATATATTTGCAACGTGATTCAAAAAAAAGGGTCACTCTGTAGAAACAGACTGACCTCTAACGTTTGCTTGCCATATGAAAATTCTTCGAAGTAAACTTGAGCTTTTTAAAGTAGCTTAACTTTCTTTGTTGTTAGACCTCTCTCGATAAACTTGCTAATTTCTAACGATTGCTGCCTTTTGATTTCCTCTCTTCCCTACTACTATTCCCGATTTGTTACACAAAAGTAATAGGTACTTACACATTGTACAAGACAACTTATCGCTCATTTTATGATAGCAAAAAAGAATATAGAACTACAAAACCATTGCTATTGTTGAGTTTCGGCGAAATTGTTTAATTATATCCAACGAGTTTACAGGTAAAAAAAATACTTCTCTCGTTTAACAAGAGAAGTATTATAAAGCATTTTACTAAAACTAAACCTATTTCAAAGTCTCTTTCAACTTAGCCATTAAATCCTCTCCACGAAGATTCTTTCCTATTATCTTCCCTGAAGGATCAATCAACATATTAGCAGGAATACTTGCTATCTTATATTGTTTTGCAGCTGCATTCCCCCACTGCTGTAAGTCGCTAACATGTGTCCAAGGCAGTTTGTCATCAGCAATGGCTTTAATCCAGCTTTCTTTATCTTTATCTAAGGATACACCTAACACAGTAAAATTTTTGTCTTTAAACTGATTATAAGCAGCCAATACATTTGGATTCTCCATACGGCAAGGTCTGCACCAGCTAGCCCAAAAGTCTACTAGCACATACTTGCCACGGAAAGAAGAAAGACTTACTGGCTTGTTAGCCGTATCATTCTGCGTAAAGTCGGTGGCGATACTACCAACTTCCCCAATCTTAGCATCTGCAATCATCCTTTCTATTTCCCTGGCAAATATTATTTTCTTAGCCGAAGGTTGCAAAAGCTTGTACTTTCCTTCCAAAGCATTCTCGTCATACAATTTGGCGAACTGATACAATATAAAAGCACTTACAGGTGATGCTGCTTTTTCTTTTAAGAAGTTATCAGTAAAAGATTTCAATTTGTTTCTCTCTCCATTAAAAATAGCTATCAAACTATCCCTTCGCTTTGCCCCTTGCTTCTCAGCATTGATATCTGCAATCAGCTTTCCCAACTTCTCATTCAATGGCAGAAACCCTCTTACAAACCCCTTGTAATCTGCTTGAGAAGGTGACCCTGTGAAAATGGCACTCTTTAGCTTACCCATTTCACCAGTAACCGTTGCATTATCATTAGCCAAAAACACTTCAGTCATTTCTTGTGTACCGATAAATGACAATTGAAAGAAACTTACATCGTCAGACTTCCCATTCAATGTAAACTTCCCATTCTTTGCATAATCTTGCGCAACTGTGCTTCCCTGAACATCTTGCAAAAAGACTAGGGTACTATCCTTAAGTCCTTTAATAGTTCCTTTTAAGCTATAACCTTTTGCCTTTTCTTTAGCGGCTGTAGAATCGGCTTTCTGTGCCAGAGAAATGATTGGCAGCAACAATACAATCAATAATTTTTTCATTCTATTCTTTGTTTTAATACTTTATTTTTTATGTCTAGATTCTAAGACCTCCATTACGTCGTGCAATTTATATCCTTTGGCTTTAAGTAGCAACAAATAATGAAACATCAGGTCGGCAGCTTCTCCCAAAAACAAATCTTTATCGTTATCCTTTGCTTCAATAACCAACTCAACGGCTTCCTCACCTACTTTCTGCGCTACCTTATTAATTCCCTTTGCCAGCATTTTAGCTGTGTAAGACGAATCTGGCGAAGCCGTGCTACGTTCTTCAATTACTGCCTCAAGAGTAGACAAAAAGTTGTCCGAGACATTCTTTTCATTCCAGCAAGTATCTGTTCCGGTATGGCAAACAGGGCCCAAAGGTTTTGCTTTTATCAGTAAAGTATCCTGGTCGCAATCAGATTCTATAGATTTTAACAACAGGTAATTCATGCTTTCCTCTCCTTTTGTCCATATCCTTTCCCTGGTGCGGCTATAGAAAGTAACTTTTCCAGTCATTAAAGTACGAGTCAACGCATATTCATTCATAAAACCCAGCATCAACACTTTCTGTGTCTC
>CANGFK010000128.1 GCA_947452925.1 Chitinophagaceae bacterium
GCAAATCAAGGGTTGAAAATAGTACAAATAAGTACCTTTAGGTACGAAATATTGGTAGTAAGTTCATTGATAAAGAATACCAAAGCCCCTTTGGGGACGGTATATTGGTTAATAAAAGACGCAGATGAGTCATCTATCCTATAAACTTAAAGGATAGGTCGTACCTACGGTACTTTACACCGCTCATTCTGCTGATTGCTACCAATATTTCGTACCTAAAGGTACTTTCGACCCTTTATTTGCATGATTAGGGTTTTGGTAGAAAGAACTTCTTTGGATAAGTGAACGTGTAGAGACGGATTATAATCCGTCTTTGTTACACTATTAAACTCGCTTTTAAAATAAAACTGATTTTAATGCGTCTACACATGTAGACCGCAAACAACTCTCTAAAAAGGGTTGCTCAAGAGATGTGGGCAACCCTTTTTTTCGTTATGTATAAAAAATAACCTGTCGGAAACTTGCGCAACTAAAAAAGTTTCCTTAGTTTTGCGGCAGATTATAGAAGATATGGAGATAGGAGAAAGGATAGTACAGAAGGCACACGAACTGTTTATGCGCTATGGCATTAGAAGCATCAGCATGGATGAGATAGCGAAGGAGTTGGGTATATCTAAGAAGACGATTTATCAATCTTTTATAGACAAAGATGCTTTGGTAGATGGGGTGCTGGACATTGAAATGAATCGAATGGAGTGCGACTGCTCACAAACTAAAGAGCAGGCAGCGAATGCAGTGCATGAGCTGTTTCTGGCACTAGACATTATGGAAGAAATGTTTGCAGGATTTAACCCAGCTATCCTTTTTGACTTGGAAAAGTATCATCCCAAACAGTTTAAAAGGTTCACAGAGCACCACAACGCCTATCTGTACGAAACGATTAAGGAGAACCTGGTGAAAGGGATAAAAGAGGGGAATTACAGACAAGAAATAGATGTAGATATCATTACAAAGTTTAGAATTGGTAGTATGTTTCTCATCTTCAACATGAACTACTTTCCACATGGAAGCTATCCTTTATCGAGGCTTTGTGTGGAGATAACCGATAATTTTCTCCATGGACTAGTGACACCGAAAGGGCAAGAACTGATTAATAAATATAAACAAGAAAGAAAAAAACAATCATTATGATAAGACACAAACACTTAATGGCAGTGATGCTCTATGTTGTTTTGTTGGTTGTATCGAAGGCATCTGCACAAATGCCTGCAACCAATACGCATAGTTTTACGCTGCAAGATGCAGTTGATTATGCAAAAAAGAACAACACACAGGTAAAGAATGCATTGCTGAATCTGCAGATTCAACAACAAGTAAACAGAGGGATAACTGCAGCAGCTTTACCTTCCCTTTCAGGAAATATTGCCACTACCAAGTACTTCGATATTCCTACACAGGTTATTCCGGCAGGAGCATTTCAGGGTCAGACCAAAGACCAAGCGCTTAGTTTTGGATTAAACTACAATGCTACGGCAGGTTTGCAACTTCAACAGCTATTGTTTGATGGGCAAGTGTTTGTGGGATTGCAAGCAAGGAAAGCATCCTTAGACTTTCAGTCAAAAAACATTGAAGTAACCGAAGAGGTTATCAAAACTAATGTGGAGAAGGTTTATTATCAGTTGGTAGTGAGTAAAACACAAGTGAAACTGTTGGATGCCAACATCACCCGTTTGGAAAAGCTGGAACATGACACCAAAGAATTATACAAGAATGGCTTTGCAGAGAAGTTGGACGTTGATAAGGTGAGTGTACAACTAACAAACCTCAAAACACAGAAGATAAGTGTGCTAAACAGCATCAGCAATGGCTATGTTGGGTTGAAAACTTTACTGGGAATGCCTGTGAAAGAAGATTTACAATTGACAGATAGCCTTAGTGAAGCACAACTAAAGGACGGTATCCTACAAGATGCAGCCTATCAATACAACGATAGAAAGGAATTTCAGTATGCCCTTTTGGGTAAGAAGTTGAATGAATACAACATAAGAAGATACCAACTTTCTTATCTGCCTACAGTAGCGTTGAGTGGTACTTACGCAAAACAAGCTTACAGACACCAATTCAATTTCTTTGGAAAGGGAGACTGGTATCCGGCATCCTGGGTGTCCCTGAACATTTCGGTTCCATTGTTTGATGGTTTTGCCAAAGATGCTAAAGTGAAACAGTCCAAGCTGGAACTGCAACAAACAGAAAACAGTATAGACAACCTAAAAAGGAGTATAGACAGCGATGTTGAACAAGCTACACTCAACTTTAAATCGGCTATTGCAACCATCGACTTTCAGAAGAAGAATATGGAGCTGGCAGAGACTGTCTATAACCAGACTAAGAAGAAATATGAAGTTGGTACAGGAAGCAATATAGAAATTAATGCTGCCGAAACAGACCTCATCACGGCACAAACCAATTATATCAACGCTTTGTACAGCGCTATCATTGCCAAGGTAGATTATAAAAAGGCAATTGGGAAGCTATAGGCATTAGGCGTAAGGGATAAGGCGTAAGTAAGAAAAATAATATACACACATAAATCATTTTTTTTCATTCAAATCACAATTAATCATAATTACATGAAACAAATTAAAAGAGCAATACTGATACTATCAGTAATAACAATGGCGGCTTGCGGTGGAAAAAAATCCGGTGAAGCAGCTGTTAAAGAAAAGAAAGATCAGTTGGCTAAACTAAAAGACCAACAGGCAGACCTTACAAAAAAGATTGCGGGAGTAGAGGCAGAGATTGCCAAACTAGACCCTTCTACTGTGGTAGTAGAGAAGGCTAAGTTGGTGACGCTAGGTACAATAGCACCTGAAGAGTTTAGTCATTATATTGATCTGCAAGGAAAAATAGAAGCAGTAAACATTTCTTACGTGACTCCAAAGAATGGCGGCGGACAAGTGAAAGCATTATTTGTTAAGAAAGGTGATGTAGTAAAGAAAGGACAGTTATTGCTTCAGCTAGACAATACCATTGCTCAACAAAGCTATACGGCTGCGGAAAATGGGTTGAAGACCTTGCGCACACAACTAGATTTCGCTAAGACAATCTATAAGAAACAAAAGGCTTTATGGGCAGAAAACATTGGTACAGAAGTGCAGTTGCTTACTGCAAAAAATAATGTAGATAACCTGCAAGCTCAGTTGGCAACATCGGAAGCTCAGGCTAAAGTGTATAAAGATCAATTGGAATTTGCTAATGTGTATGCTGATGTAAGCGGTGTTGCGGATGACGTAAATGTACGAGTAGGGGAAGCGTTTATTGGTGTGATGGGTACTTTGCCACAGATAAAGATTGTAAATGCAAGTGACTTGAAAGTTACAGTTAATATCCCGGAAAACTATTTGAACAAAGTGCATGTAGGAAGCCATATAAAGGTGAACCTTCCCGACATTAAGAAGACAATTGAAGCTACTGTTACTGTGGCAAGTAACCTGATTGATGCCAACAGCAGAAGTTTTTATATTGAGGCTAAGATTCCTTCTGACAAAGACTTCCACCCCAACCAGATAGCGTTGGTTAACATTCAGGATTATACCAATCCAAAAGCTATCACTGTTCCAGTTAATACTTTACAGAATGATGAGAAAGGAAAGTATGTGATGGTTGCTGCACAAGAAGGGGCTAAGCTGATTGCCAAGAAGAAAGCAGTAACCATAGGCGATTTGTATGGTGATAAACTAGAAGTAAAGAGCGGTCTTGCAGCAGGCGAGGTTGTTATAACTGAAGGGTATCAAGGATTATATGAAGGACAATTATTAACCACTAAATAAGTAATGATTCAATGATTTGAATGATTAAATGATGATGCTATGGTAAACGATGACAAATATTTACATTCAGGGCTTACTTCGGGCATTATCGGTTGTGCAATGAAGGTTCATAATCAGCTTGGGAGAGGGTTTCCAGAGAATATTTATCAACGAGCTTTAGCAATAGAACTTGGAAGAATTGACTTTGCTTTTATAAAGGAACAAGAATGGAGTGTTTTCTATGATAATATATTAATCGGTAAGAGGAGGGTAGATTTTGTAGTAGAAAATAAGGTGATGGTAGAATTAAAGGCAATTGGAGATTTTATTCCAGCGAATTATAATCAAATCATTAATTACTTAGAAGCCTTTCACTTCGAAGTAGGACTTCTTATCAATTTTGGTAAAACAAGCTTAGAGTTTAAACGGTTTACAAACAATAAAATAAAATTATGATTTAATGATTAGAGTTATTTAATGATTTTAAACATCATTGAATAAAACGGCTAATCATTACATCATCTAAATCATTTAAATCACAATTTTATGAGTGTATTAGAAAATATTAAGGACAAATTCAAAGAGTTTGGTCCCACCACCTGGAGTATCAATAACAGAACTCCCATCTATTTCTTGATCTTGGTTGTGTCTCTCTGGGGTATGTTTCAGTTTGCGACGCTGCCCAAAGAGCAATTTCCAGATATTGTTATCCCTACTATCTATGTGCAAACCATCTATGTAGGTAATTCACCTAAGGACATTGAGAACTTAGTTACGCGCCCTATCGAGAAACAAATAAAGGGTATTACCGGAGCTAAGATTAAAAAGTTTACCAGTACTTCTCAGCAAGATTACAGCGCTGTCATAGTTGAGTTTGATACGGATGTGAAAACGGATGTGGCTTTGCAGAAGGTGAAAGACGCGGTAGATAAAGCAAAGCAGGATTTACCTACCGACCTCACACAAGAGCCTACCACAATGGAGGTTAGCTTTAGCGAGCAACCAATTATGTATGTTAACTTGAGTGGTGACTATGATCTGGTACACCTTAAGAAGTACGCAGATGACCTTAAAGACAAACTGGAGGATCTTTCCCAGATTACCCGTGTTGATATTGTAGGTGCACCCGAAAGAGAGTTTCAGATTAATGTAGATAACTACCGTATGCAAAGCGCAGGCGTAACCTTTGACGACATCAGCAATGCCGTACAAAGGGAGAACATGGATATCTCTGGCGGCTTGCTAGATGTAGGAACCATGAAACGTAACCTTCAATTGAAAGGCCAGTTAAAGACAGCTGCTGACATCTCTCAACTGATTATCCGGAACACAACTGGAAGTCCTATTTACTTGAAAGATATTGCTACCATCATTGATACCACAAAAGAAAAGGAAAGCTATGCACGCCTGGACGGCAAGAATGTGGTTACACTGAACATTATCAAGCGTAGTGGTGAGAACCTGATAGAAACAAGTGATGGCGTGAAGAAAGTGGTGGAAGAAAGCCGTGGTGTCATCTATCCAAAGAACCTGAATGCTGTTATCACTGGTGATTTAAGTATTAAAACACGTACTTCTTTCAATGATCTGGTAAATTCCATTATCATTGGATTTATATTGGTATTAATCATCCTGATGTTCTTCATGGGCGTGACCAATGCCTTCTTTGTGGCGTTGTCGGTACCGCTTAGTATGTTCGTGGCATTTGTATTTCTGCCCGGAGCCGATTTGATTGTAGGCACACATGTTACCCTCAACTTCATCGTACTTTTTGCTTTGCTCTTCGGGCTAGGTATTATTGTGGATGATGCTATTGTGGTTATAGAAAATACGCACCGCATATTCATGGAAGGCAAGGGCAAAATATCATCAACCATAGCAGCACGTATGGCTGCCGGCGAAGTATTTGTACCGGTATTGGCAGGTACCCTCACTACCCTTGCGCCCTTCTTCCCATTGTTGTTCTGGCCTGGCATCATCGGTAAATTCATGGTGTACTTACCTACCATGTTGATATTCACTTTGGCAGCTTCACTATTGGTAGCTTTCATAATGAATCCAGTATTTGCGGTAGACTTTATGAATCATGCTGATGATGAAGGAATCAAAAGAAAAAGCGACGTATTTAAGAAACCATTTTTTTTATTCTTAGTAGCCTCTGCTCTGATACTTTATGTATCTACCTTGTTTCCACATACTTCGAAGGTTATTATTGAAATAGAATTAAATGGCGCTACGCTGAACATGTTTTTTGCAAACCTTCTTACATTATCAGCGATTTTAATGATATTTAACAGCTATGTACTAGACAATGCCATTCATGCATTCCAAAATAGGGCTCTACCTTGGATAATGAGTCATTATGAAACATTATTACGTTGGGCTTTAGATGGTTGGAAACCCGTTTACCTTCTTATTGGAACAATTGCTTTATTTGGTTTATCTTTTATGACATTCAAATTTTCAATAGAATCGGGTCGAGTACCAATTACCTTCTTCCCTAAAGGAGATCCTAACCAGATATATGTTTACCTGAAACTACCAGTAGGTACTAACGTAGAATATACAGATAGTATCACTCAAGAACTAGAAAAGAGGGTAAACAAGGTATTAGGATTGGATAATGGAAAGAAGAATCCTGTGGTAGAAAGTGTTATCAGTAACGTGGCTTTAGGAGCGAATGACCCAAGCAGTGGCGATAGAAGTACCCGTAGTGAATTGGGCAGGATTCAAGTATCCTTTGTTGAGTTTGAGAAACGTAATGGCGTAGCTACAAGACCTTACATGGATGCTATCCGTAAGGAACTGAAAGGGATTCCAGGAGCTCAGATTACTGTTGACCAAGAAAGCGGTGGTCCGCCAACAGATCCTCCTGTTAATATAGAAATCGCTAGTGAAGACTTTGATGCTTTAATTAAAACAGCTAATTCACTCAAGAACTATCTGGATTCTATTCAGGTACCTGGTGTTGAAGAGTTGAAGATGAGTGTAGATTTAACCAATCCTGAGATCACGCTTAAAGTAAATCGTCAGCGTGCTTTGATAGAAGGTGTTTCAACTGCACAGATAGGCATGGCCATCAGAACGGCACTGTTTGGTAGAGAAGTATCTAAGATTAAGGAAGGAAAAGAAGAATATAAGATTCAGTTACGTAACAATGAAGTGCAGCGTAAGAACCTGGCTGAGTTACTGAATATGAAGATAACTTTCCGTGACTTTGCATCTGGTGGTGCCATCAAAAGTATCCCAATCAGTTCATTGGTTACGTTCGAGCCTTCCAGTACCTTGGGTAGTGTGAAGCGTAAGAACCAAAAACGTTTGATAGCCTTAGTCTCCAATGTATTAACAACACAAGGGTACAATGCTACTGGGGTAAACCAAGTGATAGCTGGTCACATTGCCAACTTCAAAGGATTGCAAGATGGCGTTACCATCAAGCAGACTGGTGAAGGTGAGCAACAGGCTGAGACAGGTGCATTCTTGGGCAAGGCATTGGTTATTGCATTGGGAGCTATCCTGTTTATATTGGTATTGCAATTCAACAGTGTAAGCAAACCTGTTATCATCCTTTCAGAAATCATCTTTAGCGTTATAGGGGTATTCCTTGGTTTTGCAGCTACAGGAATGGAGGTTTCTGTATTAATGACAGGCTTAGGCGTTGTTGGTCTGGCTGGTATTGTGGTAAAGAATGGTATTCTGGTTATTGAGTTTACTGATGAACTTCGTGGACGTGGTCTCAAAACACGAGAAGCCATTGTACAAGCTGGTAAAACTCGTATCATCCCGGTATTGTTAACTGCCCTTGCCGCTATATTAGGTTTTATTCCTATAGCCGTAGGCTTCAATATCAACTTCATCACTTTGTTTAGTGAGTTGAAACCACACATCTTCTTTGGTGGAGACAACGTGGTATTCTGGAAGCCACTAAGCTGGACAATCATTTTCGGTTTGGCATTTGCATTCTTTATGACCTTGATTATTGTGCCTAGTATGTACTTGATTGCAGAACGTTTACGCCGTCCGATGCGCAAGATGTATGGTGGTAAATGGATTAGCATGATGGGTATTCCACCGCTCACCTTGGTATTCTTATTATTGATGCTGGTAACCCTCATCGTTCAGAAGATAAAACATGTTGGTCGTGCTAAAAGACTAAAAGATGTTGATACAGTAAACGATGCCTTCATAGGTAGTTGGCTGTAGACTGATTTGATAGTTTTTAACTGATAATTAAAATGCCCGACTCAATAAAGAGTCGGGCATTTTGTATTTAATAACCCTTTAAGTTCATCCTTGAAGCAGACCGATTACTTTTTCTTTCTGCAATCGGGATTATATAGAAAGAATACCCTGAAGAGATGGTCTCTTTCATACTGGTATCCTGTCGATTTCTGTTGATCAATCAGCATATAACCGAAGTCACAACTAAGGCTTCCTGTGATAGTTTCTCGCAATCCAATGAAAGAACGGTTTTGATCGAAAGTATTATAAACAATAGTTTTGCCCATCTGCAACATCAACTCATCTGATAAAACCAATGAGGGGAAATACGGTTTTCTGGTAAAAGGAACTACCAGCATTACCTGATAACGAACCCTGTCCGTGAAAACAGACACATGTGCATTGGTATCTGCAACTATCTTTTCTTGCCATCTTTCTTCATTGCGTAACCTGTTTGTAATACCCACTCGTCCCACTTTAGAGGAAACCAACACCTGCTGGTAAAGCCTGTTTTCATTTGCAATGGTATGCCACCC
>CANGFK010000129.1 GCA_947452925.1 Chitinophagaceae bacterium
AGTACGTTCATTGGGGTACGCAGTACGTTCATTGAGGTACGCAGTACGTTCATTGGGGTGCGCAGTGCGTTCATTGAGGTACGCAGTACGTTCATTGAGGTGCGCAGTACGTTCATTGGGGTACGCAGTACGTTCATTGGGGTATATGTTTTGAGTCGAAAGAAATAAGACGTGAGGCGTGAGGCATAAGCAAAAAGAAGCCCTTGGAGTTGATTCTTCAGGGGCTTCTTTTGCTTTTATTGCCGGAATCTGTGAATTATACAACTATTGGCTACGATTGTATAACATTTATCACTCCAGCATCTTCCACCTTTGCAACGTAACAAATCAGTTACAAAATAAAATTTTTACAATGAAAAAAGTATTATCAGTTCTAGCATTTCTCGCTATTGGGTTTTCGGTGTTTGCACAAACAAAATGGTCGGCAGACCCTGTTCATTCTTCCTTGGGGTTTTCTGTAAAGCACTTGGGCATCTCTAAGATAAATGGCAGATTCAACAAATTTGAAGGTACCTATACTTCCGCAAAAGCAGACTTAAGCGACATGAAAATTAGTTTCAATATAGACGCATTCAGCATCAATACTGAAGTAGAAAAAAGAGACGATGACCTAAGATCAGATAATTTCTTCAATGCCATCAAATATCCTTATATAAAATTTGAGAGTACTTCAATCAAAAAATTAAAAGAAAATAACTACCGTTTGTTTGGCAAACTAACCATTAGAGACGTAACCAAAGATGTAATATTTCATGTTGTTTATGGTGGCACAACCAAAGACCCTTGGGGTAATACAAGGTCTGGTTTTTCGGCAACGACAATCATTAACAGGTTTGACTATCATATAAACTACGACCCAACAGCATTGACCGTAGGAGAAGAGGTTACTTTGAATCTGAACATGGAATTTATAAAATCGAAGTAATCATAACCCGAGTTTTTAACAATAATTGAAATGAGAATGTCTTTAACAATTGTAAGCATATTGGTTGGATTATTAGTTGTATCTCAAATCTACACCTTCATGTCAGCAGAAAAAACAGCTACACAAGCGTACAAAGTAATACGCACTGAAAAGGACTTCGAAATTAGATTTTATCCTGTTGTAACAATGGCTACCATTATTTCATCAGCAAAAACATACAAAGAGTTGGGTAGTAGTGGATTCAGAAAATTGGCCAGTTACATTTTTGGTGGCAACAATAGCCATCAAAAAATAGCCATGACCTCTCCTGTTCACATGAACATAAATGATTCTGCCTCTTCAATGAGTTTTGTAATGCCTGCTGAATATAATAAAGACAACTTGCCAATGCCAACCGATTCGGGAGTAAAAATTGAAACCTCAACGGCAGAATATGTTGCTGCTATAGAGTTTGGAGGTTTTGCTTCTGGAGAGCGCATAGAAAAGCACAAATTGTTACTGGAAGAACTACTAAAAGAGAATAACCTAAAACACTATGGAAACTTTCGTTTCTTGGGATACAATCCGCCATATCAATTATTGGGAAGAAGAAATGAAATAATAGTAACCCTCAATTGGAATTCTAAATAAAACATTCAATCACAAATTAAATTAAATGAAATGAAAGTATTAATTGTATTAACATCGCACAGTGAATTAGGAAACACAGGTGAAAAAACTGGTTTTTGGATAGAAGAGTTCGCAACCCCTTATTATGTGTTAGAAGATGCGGGAGCAACTATTTCGATTGCATCTCCCAAGGGTGGTCAGCCTCCTGTTGATCCTAAAAGTGAATTGGCAGATGCTCAAACACCTTCTACTGAAAGGTTTTATAAAGACGAAATAGCTATTAATAAAGTAGCGTTTTCATTAAAACTAAGTGACATAAAGCAAGATGATTATGATGCCGTTTTTTATCCTGGTGGTCACGGACCACTGTGGGATTTGGCAACGGACAAAACATCTATTAAGTTAATAGAAGATTTTTATAACAATCAAAAACCAATTGCTTTTGTGTGTCATGCCCCTGCTGCTTTAATAAATACTAAAGCAGAAAATGGGCAACCACTTGTAAAAGGAAAACACCTGACTGGTTTTTCAAACACAGAAGAAGAAGCTGTTAAACTAACAGGTATAGTTCCGTTTTTATTGGAGGACGAACTTAAAAAAGAGGGCGCACATTATACCAAAGGCAATGATTGGGAATCTTATGTAAAACAAGATGGCTTACTAATTACCGGGCAAAATCCTGCTTCTTCTGAAGCTGTAGCTAACCTACTTTTAAAAACCCTTAAAGGAGAAAAAGAAACCAAGTAAGTACAATTTGAATAATCTAAAAATTTTTAGAAGCTGTTTGAGTTAATTATTTGATATTCCTTGTGCGGTTTAATATTAACTGTAACTGCGTTAAATTTTTCGCCTTAGGCGTTGGACTATGGCTGCAAAATTTGCCTTGTTCCAATTAAACAAACACTCATAAGTAATTATTAACAATTAACTCAAACAGCTTCTAAATAAAATGAAAAAGGGTATACAGATTATCCCTAATTCAATTTTAAGCAGACTTAAGTGCTGTCATAAGTTTATTGGATTGACAAAGAGAAGTGTTACGAGCCTTTTGGTTCAATATTTAATTACCCCTGTCTCTAAAAAAAAAGATATGCTTGAGTGCACCGGGCTATATAACACAACTAGTAGTTCACCACATTGCCAGTGAGGTGATTGAAGTTTTTAATTTTGTGATAAAAGTTCTGAAAGCATAAGGAATCGGGTATAAGTAAAAAGCCCTTGGAGTTAATTCTTCAAGGGCTTTTTATTGGGCACATTAAAACATGTGAATTATACAACTATTGGTTACGATTGTATAACATTTGTCCCACTTCACTCTTCCACCTTTGCGTCGTAACAAATCAGTTACAAAATAAAATTTTTTACAATGAAAAGTAATCAAGAATTGCAGACAGACGTTCAAAACGCCATCAAGTGGGAACCCTTATTGCATGCCGCAGAAATTGGTGTCACTGCCAAAGATGGAATTGTTTCGTTGAGTGGAGTAGTGGACAGCTATCCAAAAAAATTGGAAGCAGAAAGTGCCGCTAAGAAAGTAATTGGCGTAAAGGCATTGGTTGAAAAAATTGAAGTGCAAATGCCTAATTCCTGGTCAAAAACCAACGAGGAAATTGCAAGTGCAGTTTTGGTAGCATTAAAAACAAACTGGTTGGTGCCCAATGAAAAAATAAATGTAGAAGTAGAAGACGGTTGGGTTACACTAGAAGGTGAATTGCCTTGGAACTACCAAAAAGACGCTGCAAAAAATGCGGTAAACAATATTGCTGGCATTAAAGGAGTGATGAACAATATTAAAATAAAGGCAGATTCGCATGACGAAATTGAGAAGAAAGCAGTTGAAGATGCAATTGGCAGAAGTCTTTCTATTGACGATTGTGATATTGAAGTTGAGGTTGAAGGAACCACTGTAACACTTACTGGAACGGTTGATTCCTTTTATCAGAAAGATGAAGCAGGTCGGATAGCATGGAACACACCAGGTATCTGGCACATAAAAAATGAGCTGGCAGTAGATTATGAATTTGCTTTAGATTAAATTAATACCCCAACGGTGGAAGAATAATTCTTCCACCGTTTATATTTGTCTATGAAAAAATTATATTATTTATCATTCTTCCTATTTCTAATGTTCTTATCAGCTTGCACAACTCAATCACTTTCAACCGTTTCCCACGTAGATTTAGCAAAGTATGCAGGCAAGTGGTATGAAATTGCTTCGTATCCGCAATGGTTTCAAAAAGGGTGCACCTGCACAACTGCCGAGTATACGCCAACAGACAAAGGCTATGTAATTGTTGAAAACAGGTGCAACAAGGATAGCATAAATGGAAAACAATCTTACATAAAAGGCAAAGCATTTGTAGTTGAAGGCAGTAGTAATGCAAAACTAAATGTTCAATTCTTCTGGCCTTTCAAAGGAAAGTATTGGATAATTGATTTGGCGGAAGATTATAGCTATGCTGTTATTGGACATCCAAACAGAAAATATTTATGGATACTTTCCAGAACACCAGTTATGGATGAGGGTATTTATAAACAAATCATTGCCAGAATAAAGCAAAAAGGGTTTGATATAACAAAAATTGAAATCACCAAAAACAAGTTCACCGAAAAAGAATAGTTGAGCTAAACGAAACACATTTTGCCAAGAAAAGTGCAGTCATACCAAAAGTTATGACTGCACTTTTTGTTTTGGCAACATTTTCTTTCAGAACCTGTGAATTATGCAAATATTGACTACAATAGTATAACGTTCATACTTAATCGCCCCCCCACCTTTACATCGTAACAAATCAGTTACAAAATAAAATTTATTACAATGATTAGTACCCCGATTACTCAAAAAGAGAACGTGAAAAAATCCTCTTCCAATGAGCTGAGAAAGAAAGTTCAAGACCATCAAAAAGACAATGATTACCTGGCCAACATGACTGCTTACAATTCTAACAAATCTCAATTGATACAAGACGGCATTGCTGCTGAACGGATTCGATAATAATATTTAAACTTAATAATTATGTTCTACTACAACAACTATTGGGGAATGAATGCAATCTGGTGGATAATATGGATGGTGATGATATTCTGGATTTTCGCTACTCCTTATGATATTCCTGGCCAAAGAAAAGCAAAAGATACGCCCTTGGATATACTTCAACAACGGTATGCTATGGGACAGATGACTACCGAAGAATATAAGGAACGCAAAAGAATTCTAGAAGAAGACCTTGCTACTCAACAAAAAATAGAAAGCATTAAAAAAAGAAAATAAACTTAATGATCATGAATAAGGAAGATAAAAATAATAGCAGGCATCAAAGTCAAACAGAAGGCGACAATTTGTATGAATTTCCTGGCTATCCGCTTTACCCTCGCAGTGAGGATATTTTTAATAAAAGTAAAGAAGAGCAAGAGATAGACCCCGAAGATATTACCCAACTAAAGGAACGGAATGAGAAGGGAAACTATTTGAAACAGAATCGAACCAGCCATCTTGAAGACTTGGATGTACCCGGCAGTGAACTAGATGATGCTGAGGAAAAAATTGGCAGTGAGGACGAAGAGAACAATTACTATAGTCTGGGTGGAGATGAACATGATGATTTGGAAGAGGACAAAGGTGACTAAAGGTTTGCTAAAAATGAAGAAACTGATTTTAATGAGATTTATTTAAATACCGTGGATTATACAGATTACTATAAGATTTTGGGGGTAGATAAAAAAGCTACACAAGCCGATATAAAAAAAGCATACAGGGCATTGGCAGTAAAACATCACCCTGATAAAAATCCGGGTAATAAAGAATCAGAAGAGAAATTTAAAGTCATAAATGAAGCAAATGAGGTTCTAAGCGAACCCGAGAAGAGAAAAAAATATGATGAACTTGGTGCGAATTGGGAGCAACACGAGAAATACAATCAAAGGCACGATTCAACCGATTCATTTGGCAGGGGTGAAGCAGACTTCTCGGATTTCTTTGAACAATTCTTCGCCAACAATACAGGCAAAAGATCAAAAGGACAAAATAGAAACAGTGATTTTAGAGGTGAAGATTATCAGACAGAGATGGAGATTACGCTGGAAGAAGCCTATCAGGGCACAAGCCGAATTATACAGCTTGAAAACGAAAAATTACGCATCACCACTAAACCCGGATCGTACGATGATCAGTTTTTGAATATTAAAGGAAAGGGGGCAAAAGGAAGTACTAATGAATACAATGGAAATTTATTGGTAAAAATAAAAGTAAAGCCCAACCATCATTTTGCTAGAAGAGGGGACAACCTTTATCTAACATTGAAAACAGACTTATACACAGCTGTGCTTGGTGGAGAAGTTGTAGTGAACACCCTTGCCGGACAAGTTAAAATAAAAATAGCGTCTGGTTCACAAAATGGCAGCACTATCCGATTAAAAGGAAAAGGGATGCCAGTATACGGAAAGCCGACGGAATATGGTGACCTATACTTACAATTGGAAATAACATTACCTATTGAACTTACCAAAAGACAAAAAGAATTATTCGAATCTTTAAGAGACACTCTATCAACAAATAATAATTGAAAAGCATGAAAACAGTACATATCAGTAGTTATCCTTCCTGCAAACATCAATTTGCTTCATGGGGATTTGAGGATGTTTTTTATACTACAAAGCTTACATATTCAATCAGGCAAATGTACCTAACAGGTAGTTTCTCAACAGAAATAGTAATAGATGCACTACAAAAATCGCTTCAGGTATGCTGCCTGTTGGACATTGATAGCAAGCATCATTTCAAAAAGGTTTATGTGTACGATGCACAAACAGGAGTGCTTCATGCCGATTGGTTGATGAGTAGAAATGGTTTCAATTTGATGATGATGCAAATGCCTTCAATCAATGAAAAAGTTGCTCGATGGTTGTGGAAATTATCCGATTTGTGATATAAAAAGGGTAATAATTAGTTGACACTAAAAATCATGAGTACCAGATTTACGCTATAAAGGATTCATAAAAAAATAATAAAATGAAAAAAACATTTGAGGGAAAGGTTGCCTTAGTAACAGGCGCAGGTTCAGGAATTGGTCAGGCAGCAGCATTTGCTTATGCAGTTAATGGTGCAAAAGTAATTGTATCAGACATAAAAGACAATGACACAGTAGCCAAGATTGTTGCTGATGGTGGCGAGGCTTATTTTGTGAAAACGGATGTAAGCAAGGCTGAAGAATGTGAGCAACTTGTAAAAAAAACAATTGAGAAGTATGGAAAAATAGACATTGCTTTCAACAATGCTGGCATTCTAGGTGAAACAAACAATCTAGCAGAAATGAGTAATGATGGGTTCGAAAAAGTGATTGCAGTTAACCTGAATGGTGTTTTCTATTGTATGAAATATGAAATATCAGCTATGTTAAAGCAAGGCAGTGGCGTTATCGTAAATACTGCATCTATCTTGGGGACAGTTGGATTTAGTGCTTTTAGTGGATACGTGGCTGCAAAACACGGTGTTGTAGGTCTCACACAAACTGCCGCTTTGGAGTACTCGTCCAAGGGTATCCGAATTAACTGTGTTGCACCAGGATTTATCAATACTCCATTGTTAAGTACGCTAAACGTAAAATCCAAAGAGGAGTTATCCCTAAAACACCCTATTGGCAGACTAGGAGAAGCTAAAGAGGTAGCGTCATTGGTTATTTGGCTAAGTTCGGAGGAAGCCTCTTATGCAACCGGTGGATACTATCCAATAGATGGAGGTTATCTTACAAGTTAAACTAGCCATTAAAGGACTCAATTTTTCATTAAAAAGCTCAAAGCTGATTACATATAATCATTTATCGTGTTTCCTAAATTAAAATGGTAAACATAAAAGAGCTAGCATAGAAGTATTGGTTTTAGGCTATCTAAAAACTGTTTAAGCAAAAATTATTAATTATTAAAAGTACAAATTATGACACCAGACATTGGTATTACGAGCAAACACCTACACAAGAGTATTGTAATACTCTCTCCCATTTTAGCAGATGAAATGGTATTGTATATAAAGACAAGAAAATTCCATTGGAATGTTTGTGGAGAGAGTTTTATGGAGCATCACAAGTTATTTGAAAGCCAATACACCGAAATTGAAGAGACGATTGATGCAGTTGCAGAAAGAATAAGTAAGTTGGGTGGGAAACCAATAGGCACGATTAAAGAATTTTCTGACCTGACAAGGCTGAAGGAGATGCCTGATGTATATCCTGCACAGAAAGAAATGCTTAAAGAGTTATTGTTAGATCACGAAACAATAATTATTCAACTAAGAAAAGATATCGAATCCTGCACTGAAAAGCATAAGGATGTTGGTACCGCAGATTTTCTTACAGGTGTTATGGAACAACATGAAACTACTGCCTGGAAACTCAGGAGATACTTGAATTGAATTGTATAAGGGTTTATACTATTAAAAAACGTTGTAAAAAATAATTAACAACATAAAACAAATTAAAATGAGAAGTAACGAAGAATTGCAAAAAGATGTTCAGGATGCCATTAAATGGGAGCCACTGCTTAAAGCAGCAGAGATTGGAGTTATAGTAAAAGATGGTGTGGTAACGCTTTCGGGCATTGTGAGTAGTTATGACAAAAAAATGGAGGCAGAAAATGCAGCCAAAAATGTTGCAGGCGTAAAGGCAGTAGTAGAAAAGATAATTATTGATTTTGGTGAAATCGTTACCATCGATGACAATAAGATTGCTGATGAAATTTTGAATGCTTTCAGATGGAATTGGGATATACCCAATAATACGCTTAAAGTAAAAGTTGAGGATGGATGGGTGACACTAGAAGGAATTCTTGAGTGGAACTATCAAAAAGAAGCTGCTCGGCATACTGCCAACAAACAGATTGGAGTAAGAGGTGTGATAAATGAAATTGTAGTTAGATCTGAAAGTGGAGATGAAGTGGAGAAAAAGGATATTGAACTTGCACTTGCTAGAAACT